>CAYLYC010000178.1:0-2664 GCA_964387715.1 uncultured Eubacteriales bacterium
GCCAGAGATGAATTAAGCCAACAGATCAAAGAGGTCCTTCTCACCTCGCCCATGGCCGAACAAGAATCCCTTGGATACTTTGAACCGGATGCCCTGTCGATGGACGCCAAACGTGCCATGGCAGAGCGGTATATCATCAACCGGGAATTTGCCGAAAGCGGAAAAAACCGGGCAATGATCCTGTCTGCCGACGAATCGATACGATTGCTTCTCTGTCATCAGGACCACATTCGTTTGCAGGTGATCGCCGCCGGTTTGGAGCTGGACACCGCATGGCAAAAAGCCAGTCAATTGGATGACATGATCGGCCGCTCTTTTGCATACGCTTTTGATGAGAAATGGGGATATCTGACCGAATGCCCCACCGACCTTGGTACCGGCATGAAGGCATCGGTGTTGCTCCATCTGCCTGCTTTAGAAGCCACCGGCGGTATTCAGACCCTGGCCAAAGCCGTGAGCAAGATCGGTCTGACCTTACGGGGCACGTTTGGCGAAGGCAGTAACGTGACCGGCAGTTTGTACCAACTATCCAACCAAATCTCCATGGGTATGGACGAAACCTCTGCCCTGAACAACCTGCGTTCGGTAACCCTGCAGGTGATCGCCCAAGAACAGGATGCCAGAAAATCCCTGCATTCGTTAAAGGTGGAGGACACTGCATTCCGGGCTTTGGGACTGTTGCAAAACGCCAGAATTTTGCCCATGAAGGAATGTGCAGATGCCCTTTCCCATCTGCGGTTGGGGGTCTCCATGGGTCTGGTGAACGGAGTTTCGGTGGAAACCCTGAACGGGCTGAATATGGAAATTCATCCTGCCAATTTGCTGTTGGAGCATCCGGAAGCCGACAGCACCGAAAAGCGGGATGTGATTAGAGCCCAAAAAGTTCGTCAAGAATTACAATAATAACGCCGTATGAACGAACCATACGGCATAAGGAGGATGTATGATGTATCGTTTTAACGGATTTACCGAAAAAGCCAACGAGGCATTGAATATTGCCATTACTACCGCCCAGGAAATGGGACACACCTACATTGGCAGTGAACACATTTTGCTGGGCATTTTGCAAGAAGGCAGTTCAACTGCCGCCGCTCTGCTTGGTGCACAGGGCGTTACCGCCGATGGGGTCGCCGAGCTGCTGACCGAGCGCATCGGTCGAGGAAGCCGCACCCGACTGACCCCTTCCGACTTCACCCCCCGTGCCAAACGGATATTGGAACTGTCGATTTCTGCCGCCCGCTCCATGAACAGCGGATACGTAGGCACCGAGCATATTTTGTACGCCATGGTAAAGGAAGGACAAAGTTATGCCGTCGGCTTCCTGGAAGATCTGGATGTGGACACCGACCAACTGGCGGCACAGATCGCCGGTGCCGGTCAACCCAAAGACACCGCCGTTCACCCCGGGAAAAAAGATGCCAAAAAGGACACCGGTACGCCCACACTGGACAAATTTGGAAGAGATCTAACCGCCGATGCCCGACAGGACAAAATCGACCCGGTCATCGGACGCAGTCAGGAGATCGAACGGGTCATTCAAATTCTAACCCGCCGCACCAAAAACAATCCCTGTTTGATTGGTGAACCGGGGGTTGGTAAAACCGCCATCGCCGAGGGTCTGGCGCTGAAGATCGCCAATGACGAAGTCCCCGAACTGTTGCAAGGCAAACGGCTGTTTTCCCTGGATCTCACCGGCATGGTTGCGGGTACAAAATACCGGGGGGATTTTGAGGAACGCATCCAAAAAGCCATTGAAGAGGTTAAAAAAGCGGGAAATATCATTCTGTTCATCGACGAGGTGCACACCATCATCGGCGCCGGTTCGGCAGAGGGTTCAACCGATGCCGCCAACATTCTCAAGCCCTCTCTTGCCAGAGGGGAGATGCAGGTAATTGGCGCAACCACCCTGAATGAGTACCGAAAAAACATTGAAAAAGATGCGGCTCTGGAACGGCGTTTTCAACCGGTTACGGTAGGCGAACCGTCGGAAGAAGAAGCCGTGGCGATCCTGAAAGGATTACGGGACAAATACGAAGCCCATCACCGGGTGCGCATTACGGACGAAGCCATCGAAGCGGCGGTGAAACTGTCCACCCGGTATATCTCCGACCGGTTTTTACCCGACAAAGCCATCGACCTGATCGACGAAGCCGGTTCCCGACTGAAACTGCGGAGTTACACCCCACCGGAGGAGATCAAACGACTGGAAGAAGAAGTCAAACAACTGGAAGCGGAAAAAACCGCCAGTGTCAACGCCCAGGATTTTGAAGGGGCGGCAAAACTCCGGGATAAAGAAAAACACGGCAGAGAGTTGCTGGAACGGATGAAGTCCGATTGGAAGAATAAGCAGGAACACGCCGTAGGCGAAGTAACGCCGGAGGAGATCGCCGAGATCATCGGGGGATGGACCGGCATTCCTGCCACCCGGCTCACCGAAGAAGAGGGACAGCGTCTGCTTCGCATGGAGGACGAACTGCACCGCCGCCTGGTGGGTCAGGACGAGGCAGTCACCGCCGTTGCCAAAGCCATTCGCCGCAGTCGAGTGGGTCTGAAAGACCCTGGCCGCCCCACCGGTTCCTTCCTGTTCTTAGGGCCCACCGGCGTTGGTAAAACCGAACTGTGCAAAACCCTGGCAGAAAGTATGTTCGGCAGTGAAAACGCCAT
>CAYLYC010000179.1:0-2626 GCA_964387715.1 uncultured Eubacteriales bacterium
GACCTATACGGTGGAATCCGGTACCATTATGACCTATCGTCCGGATGAAGAACACGTGGTTTATACCACCAAACTGGAACCCTACGACCGGTATATTTTATTGCTTTATCCCTCCGTCATCGCCAATTTGTGGGATGGGGCAGATACCTCTCTGCTTTCCCTGTTTAATGCCCGTGAGCGATATCAAAGGAACGAGATTCGTCTGCCGCCTCATGAATTTAAGCGGTTGTTGGCGTTGCTGGATAAAGCCGTTTCTTATAACGAAGACCCGGGCCTTGGTGCGGATGCCCTGTTTTTTGGGGATATTCTCAAGATCTTGCAGATCGTCAATCACGGCTTTTTGGAAATGGAAAAACAACAGTATGCCGTGCATCAATTCCCGGTTGTCAACGAAGCCCTGAAACTGATCGACGAGCAGTTCACCACCTTGCAAAGTGTGGAGGATCTGTCGGCGCAGTTGCACATCAGCACATCCTATCTTGCCCGTGTTTTCAAACGGCAGGTGGGTACGTCGGTGTATGATTATATTCAAAACCTGAAATTTGCCCACTCTGCCAACCTTCTTGCCTCCGGCAGTTCGGTAACACAGGCGTGCTACGATGCGGGGTTCAACAGTTATTCCCATTTTATTCAAATGTTTAAGCGAAAATACGGTATGACCCCCCGTAAATACCAAAAGAATCTGGAAGTGTAGTTGTGAAAATCCTATTATGTTCTTTAAATTCACAGTATATCCACTCCTCGTTAGCCCCCTGGTGCTTGGTTGCCGGTTTACGGGAATACGGCCGGCAGGATTGGCAGACCGGGGTGCTTGAGGGAACGGTCAATCAATCGTCGGAGGATGTAGCAGAGCAGATCATAACCCAACAGCCGGACGTTGTTGGCTTTAGCTGTTATATCTGGAACATTCTCCGTGTGCATGAAGTGATTTCGCTTGTTAAACGCGGGCTTGAGAATTGCACCGTCGTTGTGGGCGGACCGGAAGTGGGGTACTGTCCGGAACGGGTGCTTCGTGACCATCCGGAGATCGATTACGTATTGACCGGCGAAGGGGAATGGTCCTTTGCGGAACTTTGCCGTTGCATTGAGCAAAAGGAACGGCCGGATCTGCCGGGTGTTACCCTTCGTCATAACGGGGGATTTGTAACCTATCCGCCAAAGGAACTGGACTGTCCGCCCTCTCCTTATACCCAGGAATATTTTTCTGCATTACAGGGCCGAATCGCCTATTTGGAAACCAGCCGGGGCTGTCCCTATTCCTGCGCCTATTGTCTGTCTGCCCGATGCGGCAAACTGAAATTTTACCCCATTGAACGGGCAAAGGATGAACTGGTGAAACTGGCAAACAGCGGAACCAAAACGGTCAAATTGGTGGATCGCACCTTCAACGCCCATCGGGAACGGTCAAAGGAACTGTTCCGGTTTCTTATCGAAAATACCGGGAAACTGTTTCCTTCCCACGTGTGTTTTCATTTTGAAATTGCAGGGGATCTGCTGGACGATGAGACCCTGAACTTGTTAGCCGGTGCGCCTGCCGGTCTGTTTCAACTGGAGATCGGTATTCAAAGTTTTCATAGCGAAACCTTAACCTATATCCGGCGAAAAACCGATTTGGATCGATTGTGCCAAGGGGTGAAACGGTTGTTAGCCCCGGCCAATATCCATGTACATGTTGATTTGATTGCCGGTTTGCCATTAGAGGACTTTTCCACCTTTATGGAGAGCGTGAACCGGGCGTATGAACTGGATGCCCATATGTTACAGGTTGGCTTTTTGAAGTTGCTTCACGGCTCTCCCATGGAGGATGACCCTCACCGGTATCCCGGTCAGTTTTGTGAAACACCGCCCTATGAGGTGGAGCAGACCCCCTGGCTGACCGCCCGGGATCTGAACCGATTGAAAAAACTGGAATGGGCGGTGGATAAACTGTACAATTCCGGTCGCTTCAGAAGCAGTTTGACCTATTTGCTGGGACAAACCGGTTGGCAACCGGCACAACTTTTCTTGTATTTGGGTGAACAGGCGCAGGTTCCTGCCGGCGCTTCTCTGGATCTGGTTGCCCAGCAGTTGTTTATACTGGGCGCAGATATGCCGGGGGTGGATAAAGGGGTACTGCGGGATGTGATGACGGTGGATTACCTGACCCATGTAAAAGGGGGTAAATTACCGGCGTTTTTACAGGTAAAGGACCGCCGTTTGAAAGATTTGGTAAAGCAACTGCGAAAAGAACCGGAAACTGCGCCTCGGTCGGGGGTGCAACGGGGTGTGGCGTTGTTGTACCATCCCTTGCAAGGGGTCTATGTGGATTACGATACAGCGCAACCGATTACCGGTGAATATACCCCATATTATGTTCCGTTAAAGAAAAACCAGGTATCATGAGAATGCTCACGGTACCTGGTTTGTTTGTTTATTCTTCGGCTTTATTTTTCAGTAATGCAATGGCTTTGGTCAAAAACCCGGGAATGGGTGCGCCCAATCCACCGGCATTTTCCAACAACGAGCCCAGCTCTGTGCAAATATACCAAATGGAAACGATGGGTAAAAACAGTGTGGTATAGGAAAAGGGGAGTTGTAGCATGGGCAGATGGTTGGTGACCAAATACACCAAACAATCGAATACCCC
>CAYLYC010000180.1:0-2613 GCA_964387715.1 uncultured Eubacteriales bacterium
TAGTTGCGCACAGGTTGAAGCCGTAAAGGAAACTGCCAGATCGGTTGCCGTTTTTTATTCCGGTAATATGTCGTTAGGCATCAATCTTTTGGCGGCCCTGGTAAAAAAAGCGGCCCAGATTTTAGGTGACCGGGCGGATATTGAAATTGTGGAAGCCCATCACAATCAAAAGATCGATGCGCCTTCCGGCACAGCCAATATGTTGCTGGATGCTGCCATTGAAGGGTTAGACCGGGAAATGATTCCCACCTACGACCGGCACAGCCACCGTCAAAAACGGCAACCAAGTGAAATTGGTATGCACTCGATACGAGGCGGAACCATTGTTGGTGAACATCAAGTGATCTTTGCCGGTAAAGATGAAATCGTCACCCTTTCCCACTCTGCCCGTTCGAAGGAAGTATTTGCTGTTGGCGCAGTTAAGGCAGCAATGTTTTTGGCAGGAAAAGAACCCGGGCTATACGATATGTCTGACGTGGTAAACCAATAAAAACTGAGAGCTTTGAGGAAACCATCCCCAAAGCTCTTTTTTATTGATGTTGTGCAATATTTGACACCGTGGAAAGAAATTGGTTTACATCCTGCATTCGGTTAAAAACAGAGGTTGACATCCGGATCGTGCCATAGGATATGGTACCCAGCCGACGATGGGCGCTGGGAGCACAATGCAACCCGGGACGCAAGGCAAATCCGGCATCATTCAGCCGGGCGGCACCATCGTTGCTATGCATTGATCCGATATTGAACGACAGAACCGGCACATACAACTCTTTTGTTGGAAAGGGTGTATACAACGTGACACCGCGAATATTT
The DNA here is from genome assembly GCA_964387715.1 of uncultured Eubacteriales bacterium. Classification (GTDB taxonomy): domain Bacteria; phylum Bacillota; class Clostridia; order Oscillospirales; family Acutalibacteraceae; genus UMGS1484. The sequence goes on from CAYLYC010000180.1 coordinate 814, forward strand.
TTCAGCCCTTTATATGCTGTTTGAATCAACGACATTTCGTATTCGTGAATACGAACAGGATTTTTTTGTTCTACGAATTGCAACCCTGCTTTCAGACCGGCAATTCCGGGGAGGTTGAGTGTTCCGCTCTCTAACCGTTCGGGATAATCCTCCGGTTGGGTCAAATGGATGGAAAAATTGCCTGTCCCCCCTTCCATTAAGGTGTCAGGAAGATCGGCATTGCAAACAAGCAAACCGGTTCCCATAGGCCCGTACAGCCCCTTATGACCGGGCGCACATAAAAAATCGATGTTCATTGCTTCGCAGTCAATCGGAAGAACACCGGCGGTTTGAGCGGCATCCACAGCAAAGGGCACACGGCGGTCATGACATAGCCGGCCAATCTGCTCAATGGGTAAAATCACACCGCATACATTGGAAGCATGGGTGCAGATCACTAATTTTGTTTGGTCATCAATCAACCTGGCAAAGGAACGGACTGTGGCTGCGGCATCATCCAAAAACACCTCTGCCACACGAATGGTACAGCCGTTTCTTTTACACTTTTCCAGCGGCCGCATAACTGCATTGTGTTCCAAAGAGGATGTGACAATGTTTCCGCTTTTTATTGCCAGTCCCTTGATCACCGTGTTGATAGAGTGGGTGCAGTTGCCGGTAAAGATCACCCGCTCCGGCTCTGGAACGCCAAAAAAATCCGCCGCTGTTTTTCTGCACTGATACACAAGATCCGATGCCGCCATCGACATATCGTGTCCGCTTCTGCCTGGATTGGCTGACAATTTCTCCACAGCAAAAGCCACTGCATCCCGAACAGATTTTGGTTTCGGAGAAGTAGTGGCCGCATTGTCAAAGTATATCATCAGGAACTCCCTCCCCAATGATCTACCATTTTAATATTGTGCTTTCGCAAAACTTCTCTTGCTTCATAGCTATTTTCGTTTACAACAATACTATAACCGCAACCGCTTTGCTCAAACTGACCTTTTGACCGCTCAATATACGCACGAAAGCCCATAGAACGCAACAGGTCCCGTCCTTTAATGGCATAGGTTATAGAACTGACAGGAATTGTATTTTGATTCATGATTATCACCTCGTATCAATACCATAGTATGATACGGGTGATATTTTGGGACAGGTTATTTCAAGAAAATCGTACAAACCGCATGCGCCGCAATGCCCAATCCTTCTCCGGTAAAACCAAGTCCCTCTTCGGTGGTTGCCTTAACGTTGATAGCGTCCGGATCAACACCGCAATCGGCGGCGATATTTTCTCTCATGGTGGGAATATAGTTGGCAAGTTTGGGACGCTGTGCCAAAACAGTACAATCCACATTGCCTACGGCATAACCGGACTGTTGCAACAACGCTACCACATGACGAAGCAAAACACGGCTGTCTGCCCCTTTATACGCAGGGTCGGTATCGGGAAAATGTTTACCAATATCCCCTAACCCGGCAGCACCCAGAAGGGCATCTGCCACTGCGTGTAACAAAACGTCCGCATCCGAATGTCCCAGCAATCCTTTTTCGTACGGGATGGCAACTCCCCCTAACATCAAAGGACGGTCTTCAACCAATCGATGCACATCATATCCGTGACCTATTCTAATCATTGGCTTTCCCCTCCTGCAAAAACGCTTCGGCAATGACCACATCTTCCGGTGTGGTGATTTTAATATTGCGATAATCACCGTCAACCACGTAAACCGGGAATCCTGCCAATTCACACATTTGGCAATCATCCGTTACCATGCAACAATGCTCTGTAACGTATTGTACCGCTTTTTGATAAATGAC
>CAYLYC010000181.1:0-2612 GCA_964387715.1 uncultured Eubacteriales bacterium
GGAACAGTTCTTTATCGTTACAAAAGCAAACAAATGTGGGGGGCTTGGTGGATGCCTGGGTAATGTAGTAGATCTTCAGCCGTTTTCCCTTGTCGGTGGGGGGCTGCACCCGGGCGGTGGCATCTGCCAACAGGTCGTTGAGCATCCCGGTGGAAATGCGCATGGCGTTTTGGTCGTTAACGAATTTGATCAGTTCAAACAGCCGTTCTACCCGTTGACCGGTTTTGGCGGAAATAAAAATGATGGGGGCATAGGACATAAAGCTCAATTCCTGCATAATATCCTTGCGCATGGCATCCATGGTCTTGTCGTCTTTTTCCACGTCGTCCCATTTATTGACCGCCACAATACACGCCTTACCCTGGTTGTGGGCAAGGCCGGCGACCTTGGCATCCTGCTCGGTAAAACCCTCGGTGCCGTCGATCATAATGATGCAAACGTCTGCCCGATCCACCGCCATTTCGGCCCGGATGATGCTGTACCGTTCAATATCGTCATGGGCTTTGGCAACCCGGCTTTTCCGCCGCAGACCGGCGGTGTCAATAAAGGTGAAGTTGCCGTGGCTGTTTTGCACGTGGGAGTCAATGGAATCCCGGGTAGTACCGGCAATGTTGGAAACGATTGCCCGTTCCTCCCCTGCAATGCGGTTGACCAGCGAGGATTTACCGGCGTTAGGTTTGCCGATGACCGCCACTTTAATGGCGTCGTCATCTTCCTCGTCTTCCTGGGTCTCGGGGATGAATTCCAGCACTTGATCCAACAGATCTCCGGTACCGTGACCGTGAACCGAGGAGACCGCAATGGGATCGCCCAGACCAAGGTTGTAAAATTCATAAAATTCCATGGGCACATCCCCCAACCGGTCGCATTTGTTTACACACAAAATCACCGGTTTGCCGCTTTTTTGCAGCATGGATGCAACCTCTTGGTCGGCGGCAGTAACGCCGGAGGTCAGGTCGGTGACCAGAACGGTTACATCACACAGTTCAATGGCAAGTTCCGCCTGCAAACGCATTTGGGCAGGAATAATTTCGGTGGAATAGGGCTCAATACCGCCGGTATCCACCAGCATCATGGAGCGGCCGCACCATTCGCAAGGGGCGTAAATGCGGTCACGGGTGACACCGGGGGTGTCGTCTACAATGGAAAGCCGCTGTCCAATCAATTTGTTGAACAGGGTGGATTTTCCTACGTTGGGGCGGCCTACGATAGCCACCATGGGTTTGGACATAGTATCTTCTCCCTTACCTTAATAGAGTAGTGCTCCGTACTTTTGTTGTAACCGGGGGGTTGCACCCTGGCCGGTTATCATGGCTCTGCCTTGGTAAGTTGCCAAGGCGGTTTCTAATACATCCTCCCGGTGGGAGGAAAAGCAGACCGGCAACCGGCAAAAAGCCAGTGCATCGGATAAATATTCGCAATCTTCTTTGGCGGAAAGGGTGAGGATCAGCAGATCTGCATCCGGATCGGCATCCATCAGATCCTCCGAACAGGCAATGGTTTCGGTTTCCGGATCAGCAGGAAGGGAATAAATATTCCGCTCGTCCGCCAAAAATTCCCCTTCCTTTTTGGGAAGGTCTGCCGGTTGGCAATGGGTCAGTTCCTGTGCCAGGGCACGGATGTGTTCCGGCGTTGTACCGCAACATCCCCCTAACACGGTGGCGCCGGCCTGGGTCAAAGCGGCGGCGGCACGGCCAAATTCATCCGGCGGCAAGGGGTTGCCCGGCTCACCTGCATTGGGTTTGGCGATAAGAGGGACTTTGGCATAGGGTGCGGCTTCCTGCAAAAGGGCTTTCATAGAAACCGGTCCGCAGGAGCAGTTCAGTCCAACCCCATGGGCGCCCATGGCTTGTAAGATCACCACAGCAGAACCAAGGGACAAACCGGACAAGGTGCGCCCACTTTGTTCCACGGTAATGGTAACGAAGGCGGCGAGTTCTTGCTCCTTGGCACAAAGAAGGGCGGCTCTGGCATCTGCCAGGGTCATTTGTGTTTCAATCATCACCAAGGACACGCCCCCTTCCTTCAACGCTGCCATTTGGGGGCGGTATACCGCCAACAGATCTTCAAAGGTTGCGGTTCCCATAGGGGCTAAAAACAGCCCGGTGGGGGAAACGTCCCCCACAACCACAGCCCCCTCACCCACTGCCCGGCGGGAAAGTTCCACCAGGGCTCGGTTATAGGTTTGGGTTTGGTGGGCAAGACCGTAACCCGAGAGTTTTTGGGGATTTGCCCCAAAGGTGGCGGCCAGTACCGCCTTGGAACCGGCACGGACAAAATCCTGTTGCAGTTGTTCCAAAACCTGGGGGTGTTCCAGTACCCATTGTTCCACCGAGACGCCGGAGGGCAGACCTGCCGCCATCAGGTTGGAACCGGTTGCACCGTCCAACAGCAAAAAGGGAGCGGGGGTGATGGGGAATGTCATATCACATCGTCTCCGGTGCTTCAATTTTCAACAGAGATAACACGTTGCCAAGAACCTGTCTTACGCATACGCACAGGGCAAGACGGGCGGCGGTCAACCCCTGGTCGTTTCCTTTTACACGACAGGCGTTGTAGAACTTAATGTACAGGGTGGCCCGATCCATTGCGGATCGGGGGATCTTTTTGGG
>CAYLYC010000182.1:0-2591 GCA_964387715.1 uncultured Eubacteriales bacterium
GTGCTATTGGTATTGCCCGTACTGCCAACAAGGTTCGTAAAGAACCCCTTCGGGTTATCCTGAACGGTTTGGGTAAAGATGCCGCTTATATCATCTCTCGTATCAACGGCTTTACCTATGTAAAAACCGATTATGATTTCTTCACTGGCGAACTTGCCATCGTTGAAGAAAAAGCATTCTCCAACGGTGACAAATCCAAGGTTCGTTGCTATGGTGCTAACGACGTTTTGGAAGGCGTAGCCATCATGCGTGAGGAAGGTGTTGACGTTTCCATTACCGGTAACTCCACCAACCCCACTCGTTTCCAACACTTGGTAGCCGGCACTTACAAGAAATGGGCTTTGGAAAACGGCAAAAAATACTTCTCTGTTGCTTCCGGCGGCGGTACTGGCCGTACCCTGCATCCGGACAACATGGCAGCAGGCCCTGCTTCCTATGGTCTTACCGACTCCATGGGCAGAATGCACGGTGATGCTCAGTTTGCCGGTTCTTCCTCTGTTCCTGCTCACGTAGAAATGATGGGTCTCATCGGTATGGGTAACAACCCCATGGTAGGCGCCACCGTTGCTTGTGCAGTTGCTGTTGAAGAATCTGCAAAATAAATCGTTTCTAACGGTTTGCACTTGGTAAAACGTTAAAATCGACTAAAATAAGTTGGACACATCATTTTGAGGGGTTTCCTCTGTGATGTGTCCAATTTTTTATATTTGGTATTTATTACATTGTGATATGCCTGAAACAAAGGTTACATCCCGGCTTTTCCTTGGGTTAATTGGGCTCTGATCTTATCCAGAGACAAATTGAAAAGAAAAGGGGATAGGGGAGCGGCGGAACAAACACCTAAACTATATCCGGGAATGATGTTGTAATATTGTAGATTGTAGTCCTCATAGGTCATAGCCAATCGACCGTTTTCGTTGTGAAACCGAAAATCCACGGGTTGACGGATGGAGCCATGCCCGGTGGCTTTGAATACACTTTCTTTCAATGTCCAAAAATCAAAAAGCGCCGTCTTTTGTTTTTGGGGTGTCATGGTTTTTATCATATCCAGTTGATTTTTGGTGAACATCTTCTCAAGGTTTTTTGCATCTTTGGTCTGCCGTTGAATATCAATGCCGATGGGTTGATCGGATACGGCACAAGCGGCATAATTCCCGGAATGGGAAAAACTGATAAATAAGGTTTGATCTGCCACCGGTTTCCCTTTGCCGTCGTACTGATATTCTAACGGTAGAGTCTCACGCTGGTTTTCGTTGAGCACGGCGTATTGCAACAGCAATTCTGCACCCAAACATTGCCTGATTTGTTCCGGAAGCCGACAAGCGTTCAGTTTTTGACGACGGGCTGAGGAAATATAAGGAGACCAAACCGGGTCATCGGTGTTTAATTTTGAAATATCAGCAAAATATATCATAGTGCAACTCCTTTAGTATTCAACAAAAACATGATACAAGGATTTTTATTGTTTGTCAATGTTTTTTCCCTCAAGGAATTGACACGAGAAAAAAGTTGGAGTATAATATTTCAATCAGGATGTAATAAACCGTAATGGAGGAATATAGAATGCAAACAATTATCCGACCTGAATCCATGGAACGCATTACCACCAAAGAATTGGCTGACCGTTTTATCGATCAGCAAGTGGAAGCGGTTCGCGCCCAAGTAGGGGACAAAAAGGTGCTGTTGGCGCTGTCCGGCGGTGTTGACTCCTCCGTTGTTGCTGCGCTGCTCATCAAAGCGATCGGTAAACAACTGGTGTGTGTTCATGTAAACCACGGCTTGATGAGAAAAGGGGAAAGCGAACAAGTTATCGACGTATTCGGTAAGGAATTGGATGCTAATTTGATTTATATTGACGCAACCGACCGTTTTTTGGATCTACTTGCCGGTGTTAGTGAACCGGAAAAGAAACGGAAGATCATTGGCGGCGAATTTATTAAAGTGTTTGACGAAGAAGCTGCTAAATTAGATGGTATTTCCTTCCTGGCACAAGGTACGATCTATCCCGATATTTTAGAATCGGATGGGGTAAAAGCCCATCACAACGTGGGCGGTTTGCCGGAAGGCATGGAAATGGAACTGGTAGAGCCGGTTGCATTGCTTTATAAGGATGAGGTGCGTGTTGTGGGCGAAGCATTGGGTTTGCCCCATGCAATGGTTTACCGTCAACCCTTCCCGGGTCCTGGTTTGGGTGTGCGTTGCCTGGGCGCTATTACCCGTGACCGCTTGAATGCCCTGCGGGAAGCTGACGCTATTTTGCGGGAAGAATTTGATAAAAACGGCCTTGCAGGTAAGGTTTGGCAGTATTTCATCGCCGTTCCCGACGTAAAAAGCGTTGGTGTGAAGGACGGTAAACGGTATGAAGGATGGCCTGCCATTATCCGTGCGGTCAACACTACCGATGCCATGAGTGCCACCATCGAGGAAATTCCCTATGGCCTGTTGCATCACATCACCGACCGTATTACCCATGAGGTGGACGGCATCAACCGTGTGTTGTACGACTTGACCCCGAAGCCCATCGGCACCATTGAGTGGGAATAATACAAACTGGCTTACAAGTGCCCGGAAACCCGTGGAAACAAAGGGCT
>CAYLYC010000183.1:0-1092 GCA_964387715.1 uncultured Eubacteriales bacterium
ATGGTGGACAGTTCCAAATTCGGCAAGTCCATGCCCTACACCTTTGCCACCCTGCAGGATGTGGACATTCTGGTCACCGAGATCCGTCCGGAAGATGATGTGTTAAAAAGCGCATCTGCCGCCGGCACTATCATTGTGTTCGATTGAACTGGTTTCAATTTGTTATTATTTTAGCCAAATATTTAAGGAGGAACTAAATTATGGCAACACCTGTAATGATGCCCAACGTTGGTATTACAGTAGAAAGCTGTATTCTGACCACTTGGCACAAAAAGGTAGGGGACGCCGTGAAAAAAGGCGACATTCTCTTTACCTACGAAACTGACAAATCCACCCTTGACGAAGAAGCTCCCGTAGACGGCATTATGCTGGCTCAATTCTTCAATGAAGATGACGACGTTAAGGTTATGACCAATGTATGCGTCATTGGTAACGAAGGGGAAAGCACCGCGGAGTTTGCTCCTGCCGATGCTGCTCCTGCTGAAGCTCCCGCAGCGGAAGCTGCTCCTGCTGAAGCACCCGCCGCACCTGCCGCTGCCGCTCCCGTGGCCGCTGCTCCCGTGGCTGCTGCTCCTGTGGCTGCAGGGGAATTTATCAAGATCTCTCCCCGTGCAAAAGCATTGGCTGCCAAAGCCGGTGTGGATGCCCGTTTTGCCGGTGCAACCGGTCCTGACGGCCGCATCATTGAACGGGATATCCGTACCCTCATCGAAAACGGCCCCACCTGCACTCCTGCTGCTGCTGGCGCATTCGATGGTCAAGCCGGTACCGGTATTGGCGGTAAGTTCTCTGTGAATGACATCGGCGCTGCTCCTGCCGCTGCCGAAGCTGCTGCTCCTGCCGCAGAATTTGTGGACGAAAAGATGCCCACCATCCGCAAGACCATTGCCAAACAAATGGTCAACTCTTTGACCACCGCCGCTCAATTGACCCACACCATCTCCTTCGACGCTACCGAAATCATGGCATTCCGCAAAAAGGTTAAGAACAGCGCCGAAGCAATGGGTCTGAACAACATCACCCTTAACGACATCATTCTGTATGCCGTTTCCCGTGTGCTGAAAAACGAAGCCCATCGTGCTTTGAATGCTC
>CAYLYC010000183.1:1102-2545 GCA_964387715.1 uncultured Eubacteriales bacterium
GTAAACGGTGACACCATGCGGTACTTCACCAATGTAAACCTGGGCATCGCTGTGGATACCCCCAAAGGTCTGTTGGTTCCCACCCTGCATAACGCAAACCTGAAATCCCTCAACGATATTTCTGCCGAAGCCAAAAAATTGGCAAAAACCTGTCAAGACGGCGCCGCTACCCCCGATATGCTGCAAGGCGGTACCTTCACCATCTCCAACCTGGGTTCTTTCGGCATCGAAAGCTTTACTCCTGTTCTCAACACACCCCAAGTTGCTATCCTGGGTGTTAACACCATCACCACCCGTGTGAAAGAAGTAAACGGCGAGATCAAAACCTATCCTGCTATGGGTCTGTCTCTTACCTACGACCATCGTGCGCTGGACGGTGCTCCTGCTTCCCGTTTCCTGGTGGATCTGAAAAACGCATTGGAGAATTTCTCCGTTTTGCTCAGTAAATAATCAGGAGGAAGCAAATTATGGAAATCTTTGATTTAATCGTACTCGGCGGCGGCCCCGGCGGTTACAATGCCGCAGAACGTGCCGCTCACGGCGGACTCAAGACCCTGCTCATTGAAAAACGGGCATTGGGTGGCGTTTGCCTGAACGAAGGTTGTATTCCTTCCAAATCTTTGCTGTATTCTGCAAAGGTATTTGACTATTGCAACCACAGCGACGTTTACGGCGTGGCTTGTGCCGGTGCTACCATCGACCAAAAGAAAGTGGTTGAACGGAAAAACGGCGTGGTAAAAATGCTGGTTTCCGGTATTGGCGCCAAAATGAAAAAAGCCGGTGTTAAAGTGGTTGCCGCTATGGGCACCATCCAAGGCAGAGATGCTGACGGCTTTAAAGTAGAAGCCGACGGCGAAGTTTACTGCGGTAAACAAATGCTCATCTGCGCCGGTTCTGAAGCGGTGGTACCTCCCATTCCCGGCCTGCGGGAAGGTCTGGCTGACGGTTTCGTAATGACCAACCGTGAAGTGCTGGATCTGGAAGCGATCCCTGAAAAACTGGTTGTAATCGGCGGCGGCGTTATCGGTATGGAAATGGCTTCCTACTATAACTCTGTTGGCAGCAAAGTAACCGTTGTGGAAATGATGGACAAGATCGCCGGTCCTACCGACCGTGAGATCTCTAACATCCTGATGAACAACTACATGAAAAAAGGCATCGAATTCAAACTGGGCTGCAAAGTGACCGAAGTTGGCAACGGCAAGGTTACCTTTGAAGAAGCCGGCGAAGTGAAATCGGTGGAAGCCGATAAAGTTCTGTGTGCCATCGGCCGTCGTGCTGTGACCACCGGCTACGGTTTGGAAACCTTGAACGTAGAACTGGAACGGGGCGCCATCAAAACCGACGAATTCATGAAGACCAACGTTGCCGGTCTGTATGCTGCCGGTGACGTAAACGGCAAGATCATGTTGGCTCACACCGCTTACCGTGAAGGGGAAGTGG
>CAYLYC010000184.1:0-2532 GCA_964387715.1 uncultured Eubacteriales bacterium
GTAACGGTACACCTGACCAATACCGCCGGTGGCAAGTACCACATAGGGGGCGGCAACGATATGGCTTTGACCCTTTTGTAAAATTCTGGCGAAAAATCCGCCGTCAATGCGGTCCAGCCCATATAAATAACTGTGTTGCTCCACATGGATATTCTCTTTTTCCAGTACCGCCCGGCAAAGACATTGGGAAATCTCGTGACCGGTGGAATCCTTGTGGTGTACGATACGCCGACGGGAATGACCCCCTTCCAGCGTGGCGTTCAGCTGTCCGTCCGGTCGTTTGTCAAAATCCACGCCAAATTCCCGGTATAACCGCCGCACGTCTTCAGGACCTTCATGCACCAGCACATCCACAGCGGTGGGGTCGTTTTCATGATGACCGGCAATCATAGTATCCTTAATATGTAGATCAAAGTGGTCGTCGGTCAAATCCAATACGGCGGCAACGCCTCCCTGGGCAAGGTCGGTGTTGGACTCGGACATTTCATCCTTGCAAAGCACCAATACCTTTTTGTCCGGGGGGAAGTTTAAGGCGCAGTATAATCCGGCAATTCCGCTTCCTGCTATGATAACATCATATTGTTCCAACACGGTAAAGACTTCCTTTTTGGTAAAATTAGTTTCCTAAGCGCAGCATTTGGTCAATGGCGGATTTTGCGCCCAATCGGGTGGCTTCATCCAGTTCAATTTCCCGTCCGCCCTTTCCTTCCAATGCGGCAACCACATGGGACAGGTCGGTCATTTTCATATCGGGGCAAATCAGTACGTCGGGACAAAGTTGAATGTAACGCTTGTCCGTTTCTTGGTGTAAATTCAAATATTCCGCCACGCCTTTTTCGGTGGCAATGATCACGTCACCGGGTTGGGCTTTGGCGTAGTTGATAATGTCAGCCGTAGAACCTGCCATTTCGCAAAGGGCAACCACTTCCGGTTTGCATTCGGGATGAATGGCAACCGGTACGCCGGGGTGAGCGGCTTTGATGGCTTTAATATGCTCTACGGTCACCTGGTTGTGAACCGGGCAATAGCCGTTCCAGGTGATAATTTCTTTTTCCGGCAGTTGCTGGGCCACAAAATTCCCTAAATTTTGGTCGGGAATAAACAAAATGGTTTTTTGGGGCATGGCTTTTACGATCTTTACCGCACTGGAGGAGGTGACGCAAACATCACATTCTGCTTTTAATGCGGCGGTGGTGTTGATGTAGCAGCAAACACCCACATCCGGATTTTGTTGCTTAAATTCCCGAACCCGCAGAGGGTCAATTTGGGTTGCCATGGGACAAGCGGCTTGGGGTGCGGCCAAAATTACCTGCTTTTCGGGAGAAAGGATCTTCACGGTTTCTGCCATAAAACCGACGCCGCACATAATTACCCGTTTTTGAGGAAGACGGGCGGCACAGGCAGACAGTTTGAAGGAGTCACCGGTAATATCAGCAATATCAATGATTTCCGGGGGTTGATAGGTGTGGGCTAAAATAACCGTATCGGTTTCTTTCTTTAAACGTTCAATGATTTTTACCCATTCCATGAATATACAGTCTCCTTTAATGGTTTGCTCATAACAGTCCATATTATATGATGAATATATTCTACCATATTTCTCTTGAAAAAAACACCCCCTTTGAGCATTTTTTTGAAAAATGGCGAAATTTCTCCTGGCTTGGTGGTTGTAAACCCTAAAAAAGAATGATAAAATAAGAAAAGAAATTGATTTATTCAAAATTTGTTCACAATTTCCCTTTATACTGAATACAACAAAAATAGCAGAGGAGGGTTCGTAACGGTGAGAGTATTGATTGTGGATGACGATAAATATATTTGCGAACTTCTGCGGTTGTATTTGGAAAAAGCAGGATATGAAACCCAATGCGCCTACGACGGCGTGGTTGCGCTGGAAAAATTCTCCTCTTATCAGCCGGATTTTGTGTTGTTGGATATTATGCTGCCCTTGTTGGACGGATGGCGGGTTTGTAAACAGATTCGGGAAAAATCCGATGTCCCCATTATCATGCTCACCGCCAGGGGAGAGACCGAGGATAAGATCTCCGGTCTGGAACTGGGCGCAGACGATTACGTAACCAAACCCTTTGAACCCAAAGAGGTCATTGCCCGAATGAAAGCGGTGATGCGCCGGAAACAGGTGGGTGAGTATTCCGGCGACGGCGATGCCATTCGGCTGGATGGGATGAAGATCAATCTGGCAAAGTACGAATTGGAAATTGACGGCAAGTCCATTTATATGCCGCCCAAAGAATTGGAACTGTTGCATTATCTGGCATCCAATCCCAATCGGGTGTTTACCCGGGATCAGTTGTTGGATCAGGTGTGGGGATTTGATTATATGGGCGATTCCCGTACGGTGGACGTTCACATTAAACGATTGCGGGACAAATTGGAAGGTATTTCCCCCCTATGGGCGTTAAAGACCGTTTGGGGCGTGGGCTATAAATTTGAAGTTTTATAAACTTCAAATTGAACTAAATCCACCCATACGGGTGGGAGAAATCATCTTCGATGATGAAATCCTCCCTT
>CAYLYC010000185.1:0-2521 GCA_964387715.1 uncultured Eubacteriales bacterium
AATACGCCCAGTCCCACGTCGTCAATACCGCCTTCCATTGCCCGGTCCATGGCCTCGGTGTGATAGGCATAGTCGCTTTTCGGACCGGTGGGATGCAGTTTTTCGTAACTTTCTTTGTGGTAGGTCTCCTGGAACAGGATATAGGTTCCAATACCCGCCTCTTTCAGTTTGCGATAGTTCTCCACCGTGGTGGCGGCAATGTTCACGTTTACCCGGCGAATGGCACCGTTTTTGTGTTGAATGGAGTAAATGGTTTTGATGCTCTCCAGAATGTATTCAATGGGGTTGATGGTAGGATGTTCCCCGGCTTCCAACGCCAGCCGTTTGTGTCCCATATCCTGCAGGGCGGTCACTTCTTTTACGATCTCCTCCTGGGACAACTTTTTACGGGCGATGGTTTTATTGCTCATGTGATAAGGGCAGTAGGTGCATCCGTTAACACAGTAGTTGGAAAGATACAGGGGGGCAAACATGACGATGCGATTGCCGTAAAAATCCTTTTTGATCTGCCGTGCCAAAGCGTAGATTTTTTCAATGCGTTCTCTGTCTTCACAAGCCAGTAGTACCGATGCCTCCCGATGGGTCAGCCCTTTATTGGTGGCGGCTTTTTTGATAAGAGAATCGATCAATTCCCAGTTTTCCTTATTGGCGTCTGCATAGGCAAGGGTATCTAAAATCTCCTGGTGGTTGATGAATTCTTCGGCTTTTAACGATTTCGGATTATACATATTCAACAGTCCTTTCAAAAAAATCGGTTCCTTGTCAAAAGCGACAAAGAACCGACCAGTACTGACGTAAGCGGTTGTTTGTAACTTTTAACGCAGAGAATACTTTGTTATCAGAAACAATCTTATTTGATTATACAAGAAACAATTCCAGTAAAAATACGGTACCGCAACAGCAAAGAGCAACCTGCAATAAGGAGCACTTGAAGTACGCTAACAGTATGCCCAAAACCAGAGCGGCTAAACCGGCGAAGGGGGATGCGGTAGCATCCATAATGGCGGGGAAGGTCATCACCGCCAGGGTAACGTAGGGTACGTAATAAAGAAATGAACGAATAACCGGACTTTTGATCTGCCGGCGAACCAGCACCAAGGGCAGTACCCGAATCAAGTAGGTCACCCCTGCCATGATGCCGATATAGATCCAGATGTTATGTTGCATGACCGTCCTCCTTTACCGGGAAAAAGAGTGCGGCAACCAAGGAAATGCCCACCGTAAGCACAATGGTTTTGATACCGGTAGAAATACCGGCAAATACGTTTAATCGGTTGGCAAGATAACTAAGAGCAAAGCACACAACGATCAAAGAAGCGATCACCTTATTTTCCTTTGCCGGCGGCACAATAATGGCAATAAACATTCCAAACAGACCAACGCTCAATGCGCTGACCAGCCGGTCGGGCACCACCGAGCCGACGATCACGCCCAATACCGTTCCCAAAGACCAACCGGGCAATGCCAGGGTCATCACACCGTAGGTGTAATAGGGATTCAGGTATCCCTTAACATTCATGGATACACCGAAAATCTCATCGGTCACATCATATCCGATCAACATCCGGTGATACCATTTGGTGTTGGGATGCAACTTTTGGCTGAGAGAACAGGACATCAAAAAATAACGGGCGTTGGCGATCAATTCCATCAACGCCACCTCGCCGTAAGAAGCGCCGGCAGCAATCAGGGTAAAACCGGCAAACTCACCGGCGGAAGCGTTTAATAAAAAACTGGCAACCCCTGCCTGTAACCCGTTGAATCCCGCATTTTTGGCGGCGATCCCCAATGCCAATGCTACGGCAAAATAGCCCAAAGCAATGGGAATACCGTCTCGCAAACCAAAACGGTACTGTTGTGATCTTGTACCCATAGTGCATCCTTCCTTGTTCTCGCTCTCTTTATTATACTACGGAATTTTGGTTTCGTAAAGAGTTTTTTGATGAAAACTCCCCACCATTTTGCGATGGTGGGGAGTGGTATGGTGGTTGCAACCATTCGGCCTGATTAGAGAGCCATTTTGTAAATTGCCAACATATCTTCTTTATATAAGGGCTTGGCTGTGCCTTTTTTACCGCCGGCGGCAATGGCAAATTTCTCTGCCAGTTGTTCCACCTGTTCCGGTGTGGGGTGAATCCCCAGTTGGCTAATGGAGGTGGGCATACCGATGGTGCGGAAAAATTCTTCCAACCGTTCAATGCCCTTAAGGGCTACTTCATCCATATCGCCGGTGTCATCTACCCCCATCACCTGCACCGCAAAACGGTGAAACCGGGGTAGAACGTCTTTGTATACGTATTTTGCCCAACTGCCCCAAACAGCCGCCAGACCGGCGCCGTGGGCAACGTCAAACATACCGGATAATTCATGCTCCAACCCGTGAGTGGCAAAGTCGTTTCCGCTGTTTCCGCAACCGGTTAGTCCGTTGTGGGACAAAGAACCTGCCCACATGATCTCCGCCCGGGCTTTTGTGTTGGCAGGGTCATCCTTCAAAATCAAGGCGTTTTGTATCACCGTGCGC
>CAYLYC010000186.1:0-2519 GCA_964387715.1 uncultured Eubacteriales bacterium
ACCTGCGGCCTCTTCGTCCCGAACGAAGCGCGCTACCAAACTGCGCTACATCTCGTTATTCATTTTTCTTTCAATCTTTAGCTACGGTGCGCGGACGAACGTCCCAAACGAAGCGTTGCCCTCCAAACCATAGTCGCACTGCTCGCTTGTAGCGCTTCGCATTGCTCCTTGGTTTGTCACCTCAGAGTCCCGCCTTTCTCTGCCACCGGCAGCGGCGGCACTCTTCGCCCACCAAACTGCGCTACATCTCGTTATTCGATTTACAAACCAAACTGCGCACCATCTCGATGGCACAAGTGGTATTATAATCGATTTTACCCTTTTTGTCAAGTCATTCTGCGGTATTTTCCAAAACCGGAATGGGTTATTTATGCTTATCCCCTTTACGCAGTTTTTGGCAGTACTGGGTACACAGTTTATCGGTACATTCCGAGCATTTGAGTGCCAGATTGGTCATTTCAAAAAACCGTTCCGGATAGAGCATTACGCAGAGTTCCCACACCAAAAACGCAAGAATGGCCATCACCACCAGAGAAAGGGAGAAAAAGCCCCCCACAAATACCAACGGGGAAAACATCATCAGGTGGTCCCAGTTGAAGATCCGGCAGGTGGTACAGCATTTGTTTTTCATAATCAACCGGAAGGGACACCAAATCAACACGCAGATCAAATCGCACACATAAAAGCCAACCGAAACCATAAACAGCCCGATTTTGCCAATAACGTCACAATAATACAACACGCCCAATCCAGCGATAACCGCTGCCCACAAAATGAACACCCGGTAAGCCGCTTTTGTGGTGGTAACCACATGATTCCGCAAGGTCTTCACGTTCACCTTTTCACGAATGGGGCGAAACCGATTGGCAAACAGTTTTTGCGAACCCAAGGCCAGGTGATTTTTCAACGGGATGATCTGCTGGATCATATCCACCACCCAAACCAGCCACAACACATGGAACAGAGAAAACCCCTGAAAAAACGTCATGCCGTTGAGAATGTCAAACTGAGAAGGGTCAACAAAGCACAGCACAAGACACGCCCCAAAAACAAGGCAACGGCAGACCAGCCGGGCAAAATAACGTTTACGAATGGATGACACTGCACTCAACTCCTACATGACTCAACATTACATTTGGCGGAAAACTTCAAACTCACCATGCATCAAAAACAACATGGCGGCAACTGCCAGAACCACAACCAGCAGGGACGTGATCAAAAGGATCACCGAGCGTTTGCTCATGGAATACCCATTCCCGGTCTGGGGCAGCAAACCGGTTCGTTTGAGTCCGGCGGTAAAGGGTTTATAAATGGCCAACACAATGGCGGCATTTAAAATGGATTTAATCAAATTAAAGGGCAACAACAACGTGGGTATCATGGATGCCACAGCCGTGGTTTCTACCCCCATATAATAGGGTGTAATGACCAGATTTGCCAACAACATCACGCCGGTGGTCACCGCCGCCGCCAGGGAAACCCCAAGGATCGCCCCTGCCATATTTCGACGGCATTGATACACAGCGCCGCACACCGTTGCAAAGGCAACGCTGGAAAGGGCATTCATGATAAACCCGTAAACGCCGGTATCGCTGACCGTCATCATTTCCAACAGGGGGACGAGGATGGCAGACACCAGCCCATACCATGGACCAAACAGCAAGGAAATCATCGCCAAAACCGCATCTTTTGCATCGAAGGTTAAAAAACCCACTTTCAAGCGAAAAACGAACATACACAAGTACGCAATGGCGCAAAACATAGCCGTTACGGTCAATCGCTTGGTTTGATTGATTTGATTGTTTGACATAGAAAAAACCTCCCGGTTACAGGGGAAAGAAAAACTCCGCCAAAAGCGGAGCGAACACAAGAAAGGGAAAGAAAACTCCCTCTTTTGTTTCTTTCATCCGGACTATACCGTCGGCTTCGGAATCTCACCGAATCAACATACGCTCGCGGGCTTGTCAGTTACACTGCATTACCGCCGGTGGAGAATTGCACTCCGCCCCGAAACAAATTTATGTTTTTGTAAAAAAGAACGTTGCCGCCCTGGAACACCAAGGCGGCAACAAAAAACATACTAAACGAAATTATTCGTTGATAGCAGTAACAACGCCCGAACCTACGGTACGGCCACCTTCACGGATAGCGAAACGCAGACCTTCTTCGATAGCGATAGGAGTGATCAATTCAACATTGATTTCTACGTTATCACCAGGCATACACATTTCTACACCGTCATCCAATTTGATGGAGCCGGTAACGTCGGTAGTACGGAAGTAGAATTGGGGACGATAGTTGTTGAAGAAAGGAGTATGACGACCGCCTTCATCTTTGGACAGTACGTATACTTGACCGCGGAATTTGGTGTGGGGATGGATGGAACCAGGAGCACACAAAACTTGACCACGTTCAATTTCGTTTCTTTGAACACCACGGAGCAAAGCACCGATGTTGTCACCAGCTTCAGCAAAATCAAGGATCTTGCGGAACATTTCGATACCGGTGCAAACAACTTT
>CAYLYC010000187.1:0-2470 GCA_964387715.1 uncultured Eubacteriales bacterium
CAAAATCTATACCGGCAAAGTGAAATCCATCACTTCCTACGGCGCTTTTGTTGATCTGGGCGGCGTTGACGGTATGGTTCACATCTCCGAACTGTCCTGGAAACGGATAAAAAATCCCTCCGAAGTTGTCAGTGTTGGCGATGTAATTGAAGTTTTTGTAAAATCCTTTGATGCTGAAAAGAAAAAAGTATCCTTGGGTTACAAAAAAGCCGAAGATAATCCTTGGGCAATCTTTATGCGCGACTATAACCTGGATGATGTTGTTACCGTTAAGGTTGTCAGCATGACCACTTACGGCGCATTTGCCAATATTATCGACGGTGTAGATGGCTTGATCCATATTTCTCAAATTTCCAATACCCGCATTGCAAAACCCCAAGACGTTTTGGAAGTTGGTCAAGAAGTGGAAGCCAAGATCATCCAAATCGACGAAGATAAGAAACGCATTAGTCTTTCTATTCGTGCTTTGTTGCCGGAAGCTCCGGCAGAAGAAGCTGTTGCTGAAGAAGTTGCAGCTGAAGAAGCTCCTGCTGAAGAAGCAGCTGAATAATTGATTGAAACAAAGAACCCGGGGATACGGTGGTATTGCCGGGTTCTTGTTATAAGGTGGTTGTCATAGACATGAAGCATTTTTGGAAATTAACCGGCAGTTTGTTTGGAAAATTATTGATTTCCCGTGTTTTTGGGTTTGTATTAACGGCAACGATTTTTCTTGCTGTTGAAGGGAAATTCGGCTCAATCATTACCCAGGTCATCAGCGTTTTGATTATGGTTATCATGATGTTTTCCACCGCACAGGAGCATGGGGCTCGGGATGCCAATATGATCAATATCGGCAACCTGAAAGGGAATCGTTGGTTAGGTTTCACGACGGGTCTGGTTGCGTCTTCGCTGGATATCATTGCGGCAATTTGCCTGTTGCTTACCAAAGCCGGTGTTGTTGGTTACGGTTTTTCGGTACTGTTCGGATTGTATAACTGTAATTATTTGCCCTTCCATCAAGCCCTGGTTTCTCCCACGCTTACTGTGGGTGAGATATCCTGGGGTGCTTACATTGTCACCGCTCTGACGGTGTTGATTGCACCGCTTTGTGCCGGGTTGGGTTATCGGCTGGGGCTGACACAACTAACGTTGTCCGACACCTTGTTATACACCACCCCTGAATCCAGAAAGAAACACGCACTACGGCAGCAAAATCGCAAAAAGAAATGGCTTAAACGATAATCTTGTTTCGATTTTTTGATTCCGTGTGCTTTTCTATCTCATAAAAAACGAGCTGTAAAAACCAGTGTTTTACAGCTCGTATTTCGTTATTTACGCATGTCGGGGTACATCGAAAGGGCATAATCGGTAGGGGACATCCCGGTTTGTTTTTTGAACCACTGAGAAAAATAATAGATGGATGAAAACCCGAGATTTTCGGCGATCTCCGTAAAGTTATTTTCCCGTTCCCGTATCATGATCTTGGCAAATTTCAATCGCTGTTGATTGATGATTTCGTGTACACTTTTGTTATAGGTTTTTTTGATATCTCGGCACAATTTGCCAACGCTTATGTTAAAATGATTGCTGATCTGTTCCAGGGATAGGTTATATGCAATATTTTGATCAATATACCGAACCACTTGTTCCGATAGATTGTTCTTTTGGTTAATAGCGTTTTGCTTTAGAATTTTAACGTCCTTCTCCTCGTTGACTTCTTCGTATATCACCTGCAAAAAGAATTCCTCAATGGAATGTACAATCAGTTGCAGCATGAGTTGGTTATACTGATTGTTCTCAATCAGGCCTTCGTCAATTGAGTTGAGAGGAATCCCGCCGGGCATAAACGTGTAGGCGTATTCTAAAATGCGATTTAATATTTTCCTCGATTTTTGTGAAACCCGTATGGGGCGACCTGCAAGACGATACAGTGACAGGGAGTTCGATTCAAAACAGAAATTCAACAAGTTTGGTGTGGATTCGGTGGGTTTATCGATCCCGTGTTCCATCATAGGGGGATGAAGAATCATTTCGTTACAGTCAAGATGAAATTCCTTTCCGTTGACATACCCGTTCAGAAATCCTTGATCAACGAAGTCCAATTCCCAGCATTTGTGACGCTCAAAAGGAAAGGCGAAGTTGTTGGGCAATTCGATATATTCCACTTGAACTAAATTGGTAATTCGTACCACATCTTTAAAAGGGATTGGACGATATTGCAGTTCCATAACACAATCACCTCGCGTTTGGTATTGTATCACACAATCCTGCATTTTACAATAAAAACATAAATTTTGTTTGTTGTTTTATGCAAAAATTCAATTATTGTACAAATATTCGCCTTCAACTTGCGAATTTATATCAAAATCATCAATTGCTGTTCGGATTTCACAAACACAAATGTTGATTAATTGTTGATTATCTGTTATAATACAAATAATAAATTTATTGTAAAGGGGAGGTGTCCAATGAAAAGGGTAAAATTAGC
>CAYLYC010000188.1:0-2421 GCA_964387715.1 uncultured Eubacteriales bacterium
GAATAACACCGTCCCGTTGAGTCTGACGTTTGAAACGACGCAGTGCATTTTCCAGAGATTCATTATCTTTGATTTTTACTTGACTCATTATATGTCCCTCCCTCCGCCCATTGGCAGGGGTCAAAGTCACAGATATGTGCAAATAGCATTATACACCAAGGGGTTGTCCCTTGTCAATAGCTTTTTACAAAATAAATCAAGGTTTTTTCATAAATATTGACCATAATATTCCATTTTGGCAAACCCCGGTCCCTTTTATTTCCATCAAGTATAAAACCCGGTAAAAATACCGGGTTTGAATACTACTTGCGAATAACCAGGTTCACCAATTTGCCGGGAACTACGATTTCTTTCACAATGGCGGCGCCATCCAATTCGGCGGCGATCTTTTCATCGGCTTTTACCGCAGCCAGTACCGTATCCTTGTCCGCATCGGCGGCAACGGTTACACGGGAGCGAACTTTACCGTTGATCTGAACCACTACTTCCACTTCGTTGTCCACACACATGGCTTCATCGTATGTAGGCCAATCGGCTACCGAACAGAAGCCCTCTCCGCCCAGCATTTCCCACAGTTCCTCGGTGATATGAGGTGCAAAGGGAGAAAGCAAACGGATCAGGGTCATATAATCGGTTTTGGAAAGAGAGCCAACCTTTTCAACATCGTTGAGCAAAGCCATCATAGCGGCAATGGCGGTGTTGAATTTCAGCCCCTCAATATCCTCGGATACCTTTTTGATGGTGCGATGCATTTGTTTTTGCAATGCTTGGGAATAACCTTCTTCATCATTCAAATGGTCTTGCAACGCCCAAACACGGTCAACAAACCGGCGGCAACCTTTAATGGACGAGGTGGACCAGGGAGCGGATTTTTCGAAATCGCCAATGAACATTTCATACAAACGCATGGTGTCGGCGCCATATTGTTCCACCACTTCATCGGGATTGACCACGTTGCCCCGGGATTTGGACATTTTTTCGCCGTTTTCACCCAGGATCATGCCGTGGCTGGTGCGACGGGCATAGGGTTCTTTGGTGGGAACCACACCGATATCATACAGGAATTTATGCCAGAAGCGGCTATACAGCAAGTGGAGGGTGGTATGTTCCATGCCACCGTTATACCAATCCACCGGTGTCCAGTATTCCAGCGCTTCTTTCGATGCCAGGGCATCCTTATTGTGGGGATCGGCATACCGCAGGAAATACCAGGAAGAACCAGCCCATTGAGGCATGGTATCGGTTTCCCGTTTGGCAGGGCCGCCGCAATGGGGACAGGTGGTATTCACAAAACTGTCGATGGTAGCCAAAGGAGATTCCCCGTTATCGGTGGGTTCATAAGAGTCTACCATGGGCAATTTTAAGGGCAGTTCTTCTTCGGGAACAGCCACGTAACCGCATTTTTCACAATGTACGATGGGAATGGGCTCACCCCAATACCGTTGACGGGAGAATACCCAGTCACGGAGTTTGAAGTTTACCTTCCGTTGACCGAAGCCCTGCTTTGTCATGTAATCCTTAATGGCTTCTTTGGCTTCCTCCACGCTCATGCCGGTCATAAAGCCGGAGTTGACCATGGTGCCGGTTGCCACATCGGTAAAGGCCTCTTTTTCCACGTCACCGCCGGCAACCACTTCGATAATGGGCAAACCGAATTTTTTGGCAAACTCCCAGTCACGGCTGTCGTGAGCAGGAACGCCCATAACGGCGCCGGTACCGTAAGAGACCAAAACGTAGTCGGAAATAAACACCGGAATTTCGTCCCCGTTCACCGGGTTGATGGCAATAACCCCTTCCAGTTTTACGCCGGTTTTATCTTTTGCCATTTCGGTACGCTCAAAATCCGATTTCCGGGCGGCTTCCTGTTGGTATGCTTCCACCTCTGCCACGTTTTCAATAATGCCCTCTTTTTTCCAATCTTCGATGGGGGCATATTCGGGAGAAAGCACCATATAAGTTGCGCCGAACAGGGTGTCAGGACGGGTGGTATACACGGTAACGTCGTGGTTTACGTTGGTTTTGAAGGTTACCAACGCACCGGTGGAACGGCCGATCCAGTTCTTTTGTTGGGTTTTGACCCGTTCAATGTAATCCACTTCATCCAGGTCATCGATCAAACGCTGGGCATATTCGGTGATCTTCAGCATCCATTGGCTTTTTACCTTATGAACCACCTCACTGCCGCACCGTTCACAAACGCCGTTTACCACTTCTTCGTTGGCAAGTACGCATTTACAGGAGGTGCACCAGTTGACCGACATTTCTTTTTTATATGCCAAGCCCTTTTTGAACAATTGCAGGAAGATCCATTGGGTCCATTTATAATATTCCGGATCGGTGGTGTTGATCTCCCGGCTCCAGTCAAAGGAGAACCCTAAGGATTGCAGTTGGGCTTTAAAGTGGGCAATGTTATTTTTGGTA
>CAYLYC010000189.1:0-2390 GCA_964387715.1 uncultured Eubacteriales bacterium
GCAGAGGGCACCTTGAACCAGGCGGTACCGGTGGCCATTCCTGCCGCCATATCGGTGGAACCCACACCGGTGGAGAATGCACCAACTGCACCGTAGGTACAGGTGTGGCTGTCTGCCCCGATGATGCAGTCACCGGCGGTGACCACCCCTTGTTCAGGGAGAAGTGCGTGTTCAATGCCCATTTTGCCCACGTCGTAAAAGTGGCTGACACAATGAGAACAGGCAAATTCACGGCAGGTCTTGCTTTGTTCCGCCGCCTTAATGTCTTTGTTGGGTACAAAGTGGTCAAGTACGATCGCCACCTTGTCTTTATCAAAAACAGAATCAAATCCCGCTTTTTTAAATTCGTTTACCGCAACAGGTGTGGTAATATCGTTGCCAAGCACAATATCTAACTTTGCGCTGATCAGCTGACCGGCAACGACCTGGTCAAGTCCTGCGTGAGCGGCAAGGATTTTTTGAGTCATGGTCATTCCCATGGTTAGTTTCCTCCTTTGGTCATGTTGCAAAAGGCGCTGAACAACGCCTTGGTGTTGGCGGTAATCACGTCGGTATCGGTGCCTGCGCCCCAGTACATGGTGCCGTCCTCTCGTTGGAGTCCGATATAGGAGGCGGCAACGCTGTGAGAACCGTCACCCTGCATACTATGTTGAGTGAACACCTGCAAGGTGTACTGCTCACCGGTAAATTCACACAGAGCATTGTTTACCGCACTAAGCGTACCGTTGCCCACCGCTTCCATTTCGGTTTCTTCACCGTTCCGCTTGAAGGTAATATTGATCTTGACCGTATCATTCTCACGCATAAAGTCAAAATCGGTCACGTCAATACCGCTGTCAAGATTCAAGTAATTTGCGGTGAAGATATCGAGAACCTCATCGGGCTTCAGTTCCTTGTGTTCGTGGTCGGAAACGCTTTTACACATATAACTGAAATGCTCACGCATTTTCGGCGGCAAATTATAGCCGAAGGTCTGTTCCAGCAGATACCCAATACCGCCCTTGCCCGACTGGGAGTTGACACGGATCACGTCAGCATCGTACGTACGGCCAATGTCTTTCGGGTCGATGGGGATATAGGGAACACTCCACTGGTGCAGTTTGTTTTTCGTACGGTATTTCATACCCTTTGCAATGGCATCCTGATGTGAACCGGAGAAAGCGGCGAATACCAGTGCGCCGGCATAGGGTGCTCTTTCATATACGTGCATACGGGTCAGGCGTTCGTATGTTTCCACCAACTCGTTCATATTGGAAAGATCCAGTTTTGGATCCACACCGTGGGAATACATATTCATCGCCAAGGTGATAATATCCACGTTACCCGTTCTTTCCCCGTTGCCAAACAGCGTACCTTCCACACGGTCAGCGCCGGCCAAGAGTGCCAATTCCGTATCGGCAACGCCGGTACCTCTGTCATTATGGGGGTGCAGAGAAAGGGTAACAAATTCACGGTATTTCAGATTTTCGCTCATGTACTCAACTTGACTTGCATACACGTGGGGCAAACTCATTTCTACCGTGACCGGCAGATTGATGATAACGTTGTTATCCTCACTGGGTTCCAGTACGTCCAGTACCGCATTGCAGACTTCAAGGGCATATTCCGGCTCGGTTCCGCTAAAGGACTCGGGAGAATATTCAAACCGGAAATTGCCTTCATATTCACTGGCCAACTTTTTGACCAGCTTTGCACCCTCAATGGCGATCTGCTTGATCTCTTCCTTGCTTTTTTTGAAAACCTGCTCCCGCTGGGCAACACTGACGGAATTGTAGAAGTGAATAATGGCACTGGGTGCGCCTTTACAAGCGTCAAAGGTCTTTCGGATGATGTGTTCACGGCATTGGGTCAGCACCTGCACCGTCACGTCATCGGGAATCATATTGTTATCGATCAGGGTACGCAAAAACTCATATTCCGTTTCACTTGCGGCAGGAAAACCTACTTCAATTTCCTTAAAACCAACCTTTAAAAGGGTTTGGTAGTATTCTAATTTTTCTTCCAAACTCATGGGAATCACAAGACTTTGGTTGCCGTCCCGCATATCCACGCTGCACCATACGGGCGGTTTTTCCACATGGTCTTTTTCTACCCATTTGTTGTATTTTTTGCCCACCGGGAAATATCCCACTTGATATTTGCTTGAATCCATCATAATTTTTACTCCTTTTCTGCGATTACTTCCACTTCCACCAAAGCGCCTTTGGGAAGATCTTTTACCGCCACACAGCTTCTTGCCGGTTTTTCGGTAAAGTACTGTGCATACACTTGGTTAAATGCGGCGAAATCCGCCATATTGGCAAGGAAACATACGGTTTTAACGGCGCTCTGTAGTGAGCCGCCTGCGGCTTCTAAAACCGCTTGTAGGTTTTTGCAAACTCTGTGAGTCT
>CAYLYC010000190.1:0-2350 GCA_964387715.1 uncultured Eubacteriales bacterium
TGGCAGGTGGGGCACACAAAGGTGCAGGTGCCGCACCCCAAGCAGGCCTGGGACAAGGTTGCCCATTGCTCATCGTTGAACAATTTGAGCAGATTTTCTTCGGTAAAGCCATCCAGGGGAAGGTTGCCGATGGGCAGTTTTTCCAAAATGGCTTTGGCTTCTTCTTTTGCGCTGTCGGCGGCATTGTCACCACAATCCTCCAACACGCCCTCTACCGATGCCAACAGTTGTTCCCCTTTGGGGGTGTTGGCGGCAAGGTAAAGCATCGAACCATCCTGCCAACAGGACACGTCGCCGCCGGGGGCGGTGGGGTCAATGCCGAAGGAGGTGCAGAAGCAGGTTTCTGCCGGGCGGTTACAGCACAGGGTGATGATGACCCCGTGTTCTCTCCGGTTTTGATAGTAGGTATCCACCGGGTCGGAAAGGAACACCTTATCCAGCAGTTCAAAACTGCGGGCATCACAAGCCCGAACGCCGAACACCGCAAAATCCTCATCGGGACGGGTGGGTTCAATGACCTCGATGGTTTTGCCTTCCACCTTAAAATCCATCATATTTTCGGTTTGGGGGAAGAAGAAATCCTTGGCACTGCGGTTGGTATTCAATGCACCGCTGTACATCACACCGTCTTCATATTTCTTAAAATCTGCGCCGGCGGCGGTATCCACCGGTAAATACAGGGTGCGGGTGGCGGAAATGGCTTTCAACAGGGTTTGAACGTTATCCAATGCG
The DNA here is from genome assembly GCA_964387715.1 of uncultured Eubacteriales bacterium. Lineage (GTDB taxonomy): Bacteria > Bacillota > Clostridia > Oscillospirales > Acutalibacteraceae > UMGS1484. Next base: position 733 of record CAYLYC010000190.1, read on the forward strand.
ATCTGTTTCATGTTATTCCACCCCTCTTTCATGCACGATACTGGGTTCGCAGTCGTCATAGGTGAAGTCGGTCAAGGGAGGACGGGTCTCAAGATCAGCCCCAGCTTGATAGTCACCGTACAATTCATTCATATCCTTAATAAATTTCCGGTTGAGCAAATGGAGGGGAATGGCTTGGGGACATACCCGGGAACATTCGCCGCAATCGGTACACCGGCCTGCCACGTGGAAGGCACGGATGATGTGGAACATATTTTCTTCAAAACTGTCGGCTGCGGCGGTGTTGGCAATGCCGGAAGCCAGGTTATCGAACACGCATTTTTCGCAGGTACAGGCAGGGCACACGTTCCGGCAGGCGTTACAACGGATGCAACGGGACAGTTCACCACGCCAAAATTCATACCGTTCATCAGAGGTCATGTTTTCCAGTTTTTCCACCATATCAAAGCGATCGGTCTCCTGCACCTGGCCGTCTTCACCCAGCATTTCGTCATAGGTCATGAGTTTCCGGCTCTTGCAGTTGACACACCGTTCTGCCATCACCTCTGCCTTGGGTACGGTATGGGTGCCGTACAGGGTATCCACCACAAAGTTGTCCCCTTCATTGGCGATGCCGGTGATACCGGTCACACCCATTGCTTTGATCTTTTCCACGTCGGCTTTGCCTTCACAGCCCACGCCGATCACATACACATTGTCCCGGTTCACCCGATGTTCTTTGGTGAGTTGGTTCAAACTGTAAGTGTCGCAGGGTTTTAAGAAGGCAAGGATCTTTCCTTCTTTTTTGGTTTCTTTTACCAGATATTTGGACAGATTGGCGGCGGTAAAATCGTCATACACAAAGCGTTGCTGTAAATCCTCGGCGGTGGTAAACACCCCGGGGGTATGGTCGTAGGCAAACTCCCCCACTTCCCAACCAAGTACACGGTTTACGGTGCCGTCGGAAAGCAGTTCGACTGCTCGTTTGATCATTGCTTCTTGCATCGTAAATCCTCCAATCGTTTGTTTTCACCAAGTTTTGTAACGGTTGCTACAAAGTCGTTCATGGTGGCGGCAAATTTTGCCCCTTCAGCGGCGGAAACCCATTCCAGACGGGTACGGTCACGCTCAATACCCAGGAAGTCCAGCATACTGAACAGCATGGTCATACGGCGACGGGCATAATAGTTGCCGGTGGTATAGTGGCAGTCACCGGGATGGCAACCGCAGATGATCACCCCGTCTGCCCCCCGTTGGAACGCCCGGAGAATAAACATGGGGTTGACCCGGCAGGAGCAGGGCACACGGATGATCTTTACGTTGGCGGGGTAGTTGAGACGGTTGGTACCCGAAAGGTCAGCCCCCGCATAGGAACACCAGTTACAGCAAAAAGCCACAATGGTGGGTTTGAATTCTTGATTTTGATTTACTTGCATATTGCATCTACCTCCGCCATGATTTGACTGTTGGAGAAGCCGTTCAGGTCCATCGCACCGGAAGGACAGGCAACGGTACAAGCACCGCAACCCTGGCATACCGCCGGGTTTACACCGGCTACACGGCGAATGGCGGTGGTACGGTCGGGCATACGGAATTCTTTGTCTTCATAGGAAATGGCGCCGTAGGGGCAAACCTTTTC
>CAYLYC010000191.1:0-2346 GCA_964387715.1 uncultured Eubacteriales bacterium
ATAAGGAGTGAAGCCAAATGTATCAGGATGATTATAAGGAATATGTGGAACTGATTCGCTCACGGTTGTCCCCAAAACGGTTTGTTCATTCCATGAACGTGGCGGCAGAAGGGGTGCGTTTGGCACGTCTGTACGGCGGGGATGAAAAAAAGGCGTATTTGGCCGGGATCTTGCACGATATAATGAAGGAAGAAAAACCGGAAATTCAGTTGCAAACCATTAAAGAATATGATATACTGACAGATACGGTTACGTTACAGGCGAAACCCTTGTGGCACGCCAAAGCCGGCGCCTTTTACTGCGAACATACGTTAGGGCTTTGTGACCGGGATCTGCTGAACGCCATTGCCTATCACACCACCGGCAGAGCTGGGATGTCCCAGTTGGAAAAGATCCTGTATTTAGCCGATTATATCGGCGAAGACCGGGATTATCCCGACGTGGACGTGATGCGAAGGGAAACCCTGGCTTCTATGGAGCGGGGTATGGTTTATGCCCTGACCTATTCCATCACCGATCTGGCGCAGCGGGGCAGAGCCATTCATCAAGATACGTTAAACGCTTACAATGAAGTGGTTTTATTAAGAAAGGAATCAGGTGAACATCGTTGAATTCAGAAAAAGATATTTACAGCAACCGAAACCGCCGGCCTCCCCGTTCGGTACGGGGCTATTCCAAACGGTTCGTTACCGCAATGAACATCCTGCTTTCGGTGGTGCTTGTTTTCAGTATCATCGGCACTTTGGGTTGTACCGCCTTGATCAGTTGGGACTTTAGTGACTCCGGGGATGCTACGGCAGACATGAGCAACGTATTATCCAGCGCCAATGAGGACGCGCATTATTTCCTGGTTGCCGGTACGGACGAAAGCGAATCCCTGACCGATATTATGATGGTGGTCTGCTTTGATACCAAGAAGAATACCGCCGAAATTTTGCAGATTCCCCGTGACACCTTTATCGGTTTGGACGTAACCACCTGCAAAATGAATGCGGTTTACAGCAACGCCCCCAGAGAAGAGGGACAAACCTCCATCAACACCTTGCTTCGCCGTATCAACGACTATTACGGTCTGCCTATCGACCACTACATCACCGTAACCCTTTCGGCGTTCCGGGATATTGTGGATTCGGTTGGCGGTGTGGATGTATACGTTCCCAGCACCATTACCAACGCATTCAACTCCAACGATAACCGCTACACCTTTTATGAAGGCATGAATCACATGGACGGTGAAATGGCAGAAGCGTTTGTCCGTCACCGGAAGAGTTATGCCATGGGGGATATCGGACGGGTAGAAGCCCAACGGAGTTTTTATTCTGCATTTATTAAAAAATGCCTGAACATGACTTATAGCCAGATCACCTCTGCGGCAACCAAAATTTATGACCAGGTTACAACCGATATGAAACTGGTGGATATTTTGGGTTATGCAGAGTTGGCGTTGAAACTGGATACGGAAAACATCAATTTCCATGCTGTTCCCGGTCAGTTCTGGAACGGCAGTCCTGCCCCGGGTTATCAGTCCTTGTCCTATTTCTCCATCCATAAAGAGGAATATGTGGAACTGATCAATACCTACTTTATGCCTTATTCCGAGGGGATCAAGGTTGAGGATTTGTTGATCGAAGAACTGCACACCAGTTATAGCAGCAGCGTAACCGACTATGACGGAAGCGTGGATGAATATTTGTCGGACGACGACGCGTAAAGGAGAGAGCATCATGAATCCTATGGAAATGGTAACCGTCGCTGTTCGGGCGTTGGATGGTAAAAAAGCAAGGGATATTCAAGTGTTTGAGATCACCGAACTTACCACCTTGGGGGATTATCTGGTGATTGCGTCGGGTAATTCCACCACCCAGGTCCGGGCGTTGGCAGACGAAGTTGAATACCAAATGTCCCAGCAGGGCGTGGAACCGGATCATATTGAGGGCAGAGCCACCAACTGGTATTTGCTGGATTATAAAAGCGTTATGGTTCACGTGTTTGGCAAAGATGCCAGAGAATTTTATGATTTGGAACGGTTATGGGCGGATGCCAAACAGGTGGATATTTCGTCTATGATCACCCAGGATTAGGGGAAAGGAAGAAAGAAAATGGCCAATTACGATTATCAAAATATTGAGAAAAAATGGCAAAATAAATGGGAAGAAGCAGGGGTGTTTCACGCTTCCAATGATTCCGACAAAGAAAAGTTTTTTGCGTTGGTAGAGTTCCCTTATCCTTCCGGGCAAGGGCTTCACGTAGGACATCCCCGTTCTTATACCGCCCTTGACATTGTTGCACGGAAACGCCGGATGCAGGGCTACAACGTGCTGTATCCCATGGGTTGGGATGCCTTTG
>CAYLYC010000192.1:0-2330 GCA_964387715.1 uncultured Eubacteriales bacterium
CCACCGGCATTTTGGCATTTTTAAAGGTAACCGAACCACCAAGACCGATGTACATACCAATCGACAGGATATCCCGCGCCATCTCCACGCTGCCGGAAAAGCAATGAACCACCCCGGCCGGCTTGTGGGTACGAAGCAGTTCCCAGGTGTCGGCGTGGGCTTCACGATCGTGGACAATAATGGGCAGAGCCAGTTCCTTTGCCAGTAAGATCTGATGCTCAAACCACGCCTTTTGGATGTCCCGGGGAGAAAAATCGTAGTGGTAATCCAGCCCGATCTCCCCAATGGCAACGCATTTTTTATGGGAGGCAAGGGCTTTCAGCCGGGCTTCATCCCACTCCCCTGCCTCTTGCGCCTCATGGGGATGCACCCCAACGGCGGCATAAATATAATCATATTCTTCAGCCAGTTGCAAAGAAAATTCTGACGAGGCAAAATCACTGCCGCAATTGATAACCCCCACCACATCATGGGCAGGTAAAAAATCCGCAAGGATCTGCCTGCGATCCTCGTCAAATTTGTGGCTATCGTAATGAGCATGGGAATCAAAAATCATGGTGTCACGTCCTTTTGTTGTGTGTATAGGGTGAACATTTAAACCCTTTGAAATGTTGCTCTTGACACAATGCTCGCCCCTACGATTTGACCGAAAATATTTTGACGGTTCTTGGCACAAATCGTAACAAAATAGATCCCGGGACTGCTATAATCATATTGTAGCAACCGATTGGGTTTGCGTTTCGGCAATTCCATATCATTCACCGCAGGCGATTCTCCTTTCTCTTAAGAGAAATATGCATCACAAACTCATTATAACACAAAGAGGAAAGATAGGCAAATCCTATCCTTCCTCTTTTCATGGAATTATTACATTTCCATTGGTTCTTCTTCCATATTATCCAATGCATAGTTGCAACACTGCAAAACCAACAGGTTAAAGGAAATACCATTGGCGGCAGCAACTTGATTTAACCGTTCAAACAGCGGTTCAGTAAAACGAACGGTGCGCGGAATATCAGCACTTTTTAATTTTTTATTCACCTTAAACATTTACATCACCTACAGTTATATTATAACCAAAAATGGTTGTATTTATATAACCTGTTTATGTAACCACTTTAAGGTTGCAAAACATCAAAAAATATGCTATATTGATGTTCGGGTGATGTATCATGAACTGCGAAAATATTTTATGTATTTATCAAACTGACGGTGCTTGTATGTTAGACCATATCAGTATTGACAGTTTGGGTCAATGTACCGAATGTATCTACCCGCATATCGACGGTGATCTTTTGCAAAAATTGAAGGATGAGCAACGAGAAAAATTTATGTTTGGGCAACGATGGGAATGATACAAAATACATATATCATAAAAAAACGGTAGGAATTGCATCCTACCGTTTTATATTTGCACTTATCTCACTTTACTGCCGGGGGCAATGTCATCGGCAAACAGCACGGTGACGGTGTCGCCGTTATCGGCAGCCAGGATCATACCCTGACTTTCCACACCGCAAAGGGTGGCGGGTTTCAGGTTGGCAACCACGATCACGTTATGACCAATGAGTTGTTCGGGGGTGTAATACAACGCAATGCCCGAAGCCACGGTGCGGGGAGTACCGCTGCCGTCATCCAAGGTCAGTTTCAACAGTTTCTTCGCCTTTTTGATGGGTTCACAAGCGGTGATCTTTGCCACTTTCAGTTCTACCTTGGCAAAATCTTCAATGCCGATCTGCGCCAGGGTCACTACGTTTTCTTCCTTTTTCTCTTCCTTGGGTGCGGGCTTGGCGGCTTCCAGTTCTGCCAATTCCTTTTCCATATCAATACGGGGGAAGAGCACGTCGCCCTTGGTGATAACGCTGTCAACGGGCAACAGACCGAAGGTGTTCAAACTGTCCCAAGTCAGAATGTCAGCAGAAGCATTCAGCCCTTTGCCGATCTCCTGGGCAGTAGCCGGCAGGAAGGGGGTGAGCATAATGGAGATCATCCGCAAACTCTCGCACAGGTTATACAGCACCCGTGCCAGTCGGGGCTTATTGGCTTCGTCTTTTGCCAATGCCCAGGGAGCAGTCTCGTCGATATATTTATTGGTACGGGACACCAGTTTCCACAGTTCAGTGAGGGCGGTGGAGAACTGCAGGGTATCCATATTCTTTTCCACTTCTTGCTTGGTGGCGGTGGCAAGGGCGATAAGGTCATCGTCAAAGTCCCCTGCTTGTTGTTCGGCAGGCAACTGACCGCCAAAGTATTTGCCCACCATAGCGGCGGTACGGGACACCAGGTTGCCCAGGTCGTTGGCAAGGTCGGAGTTGATGCGGTGAATGAGG
>CAYLYC010000193.1:0-2299 GCA_964387715.1 uncultured Eubacteriales bacterium
ACCGGCTCGTTTCAGACAGTTGAAGGACCGAACCGAGAGATCCAATTCTTCAATGGTCATTTCCAGAACCTTTTCCTTACCGGACTCACCCTTTTCAACCATAATATCGGCACCTGCGCCTTCAGCTGAAAGGTTAACAAACAGATTCAGGTGTTCTGTGATGATTTTTGCAGCAAGCGAAACCGCATCCTCAGCAGAAATGGTTCCGTTTGTCCAAACTTCCAAGGACAATTTATCAAAGTCGGTAATTTGTCCTACACGGGTATTGTCAACTGTGTAGTTAACTTTGTTTACCGGTGTATAAATGGAGTCCATAGGAATCACGCCGATGGTATTGATATCTTGCTTATTACGGTCAGCAGGGATATAACCACGGCCTTTATCCAAGGTCAATTCCATAAAGAAACGGGCGTTTTCCGAAAGAGTTGCAATGTGCATATCGGGGTTGAGGATCTCAACCTCGCTATCCGCTTTAATGTCGGCCGCAGTTACTTCGCCGGGGCCTTCAGCTTCAATATACACAATTTTGGGGCCGTCGCCGTGAATTTTCGCGGTCAGACCTTTCAAGTTCAAAACAATTTCGGTAACGTCTTCTTTCACACCGTCGATTGTGGAAAATTCGTGTACTACGCCATCGAATTTAACCGAAGTTGCCGCTACGCCGGGCAAAGAGGAGAGCAAAACTCTACGCAAACTGTTGCCAAGGGTAGTGCCGTAACCCCGTTCCAGAGGTTCAACCACAAAGCGGCCATAGGAACCGTCAGCAGACAGTTCTTCGGTCTCGATCCGGGGCTTCTCAATTTCTATCATTCAGAACCCTCCTTATTGTACGAAAATATCGCCAAAAATTGAATAAGCCAAAGTGGAAATCTTGCCCTATTATTTACTGTAGAACTCAACGATCAGATGTTCTTCGATGGGAGCATCGATTTGATCGCGGTTAGGCAGGTTAACGATTTTGGCCTCAAGGGTGTCAGCGTTCACGCTAATCCACTCGGGTTTCACGCGGGAAGCACAAGCTTCCACAACGGATTTGATCTTTTCGGAAGAACGGCTCTTTTCGCAAATTGCAACAACATCGCCGGCCTTAACCAAATAAGACGGTACGTTTACTTTTTTGCCGTTTACGGTGAAGTGGTTGTGAACAACCAACTGACGGGCTTCCGCACGGGAGGATGCCCAACCGCAACGATAAACAACATTGTCTAAACGGCTTTCCAGCAAGCGGAGAAGGTTTTCACCGGTAACGCCGGTTTTCCGTTCAGCAATTTCAAAGTAGTGATGGAATTGGCCTTCCAACACACCATAATATCTTCTGGCTTTTTGCTTCATGCGAAGCTGAATGCCATATTCAGATGCCTTTTTACGGCTCTGACCATGTTGGCCGGGAGCATACGCTCTGCGATCCAACGAGCATTTGCTGGAGTAGCATCTGTCGCCTTTCAAGAAAAGCTTTTGGCCTTCACGGCGGCACAATCTACAAACTGCTCCGGTATATCTTGCCATATCCTTTACACCTCCAAATTATACACGACGACGTTTGGGCGGACGGCAGCCGTTGTGGGGAATGGGAGTTACGTCTTTGATCATGGTAACTTCCAAACCGGCAGCTTGTAAAGCGCGGATGGCGGCTTCACGGCCGGAACCGGGGCCCTTAACGAATACTTCAACGAATTTCAAACCATGTTCCATAGCAGCTTTGGCAGCAGTTTCGGCAGCGGTTTGTGCAGCGAAGGGAGTGGATTTACGAGAACCACGGAAGCCCATTTCACCGGCAGAAGCCCAGGAAATTGCATTGCCGTTAACATCAGTGATGGTAACGATGGTGTTGTTGAAGGTGGATTGGATATGGGCGGCGCCACGTTCGATATTTTTACGGTCGCGGCGACGGGTGGTAGTTTTTTTACCCTTAATTGCCATATTATTTTACCTCCTGCTTACTTCTTCTTGTTTGCTATGGTCTTACGGGGGCCTTTGCGGGTACGGGCGTTGGTTTTGGAACGCTGACCGCGAACAGGAAGGCCTTTCCGATGGCGTACGCCACGATAGCAGCCAATTTCGATAAGCCGTTTGATGTCGAATGCGATATCCCGACGCAAGTCACCTTCTACGGTAACGTTGTGTTCGATATATTCACGCAATTTTGCAACATCGTCTTCGGTCAAATCCTTAACACGAGTGTCGGGATTCACACCGGTAGCAGCAAGAATGTCACTTGCTGTTTTGCGGCCGATACCGTAAATGTAGGTAAGGCCGATTTCTACCCGTTTTTCACGAGGCAGGTCTACACCTGAAATAC
>CAYLYC010000194.1:0-2205 GCA_964387715.1 uncultured Eubacteriales bacterium
CGGTCATACCGTAAATTGCGTTGTTAACAAAAATAACGGTAATGTTTTCGTTCCGGGCAGCAGAGTGAACGGTTTCTGCCATACCGATGGATGCCAGGTCACCGTCACCTTGATAGGTAAATACAATGTGATTTTCCGGATCGGCACGTTTCAGACCGGTAGCCACAGCCGGAGCACGACCGTGAGCGGCTTCTACCATATCACAGGTAAAATAGTCATAAGCCATTACCGAGCAACCAACAGGCGCAACACCAATGGTTTTGCCTTCAATCCCTAATTCATCGATCACTTCAGCAACCAGACGATGAATAATACCGTGGGTACATCCGGGACAATAATGCAGAGGTACATCTGTTAAGGATTTCGGTTTTTCAAAAACTACCATTATTGATTACCTCCATTCTTATTGGCTTCACAAATTTTAGCCAAAACTTCTTCCGGTGTGGGAATCATACCGCCAACACGGTTGCAAAGTTCTACCGGACGTTTGCAACGAATTGCCAATTCCACATCCTCAATCATTTGACCCATAGACATTTCAACCGAAATAAAGGTATGAACCTTATCAGCAGCAGCCAACAAGGGTGCTTTGGGGAAAGGCCACAAGGTGATAGGACGAATCATACCAACTTTAATGCCTTGTTCTCTGGCGGCATCGATGGCGTTTTTCGAAACACGGGAGGTAATACCAAACGCAACAACACAAATTTCAGCATCTTCCATGCGATATTCTTCCCACATGGCTTCGTTGGCTTCAACCTGAGCATATTTTTCATAGCGAGAGAAGTTGCCGGTCTCCAATTCGTCCGGTTTTAAGTACAGGGAGTTGATGATGTTGTGTTCCCGTTCACATTTTGTACCGGTTACTGCCCAACTTTTATCGTAGTTGGACGGTTCCGGTTGCTCCAGCAACACAGGTTCCATCATTTGTCCCATGGTACCGTCTGCCAAAATCATGGAAGTCATACGGTACTTTTCTGCCAAATCAAATCCCTTGATGGTCAGATCGGCCATTTCCTGAACAGAAGAGGGTGCCAACACGATCATATGGAAGTCACCGTGGCCACAGCTGCGGGTGGCTTGGAAATAGTCGGATTGGGAGGGTTGAATACCGCCAAGACCAGGACCGCCACGTTGTACGTTAACGATCAAAGCAGGCAGGTCAGAACCGGCAAGGTAGGAGATCCCTTCGCTTTTCAGGGAGATCCCGGGGCTGGAAGAAGAAGTCATAACCCGTTTGCCGGTGGAAGCAACACCGTAAACCATGTTGATAGCGGCAATTTCACTTTCTGCCTGCAAGAAGCAACCGCCGATTTTAGGCATTCTTTTTGCCATGTATGCGGCAATTTCAGTTTGGGGAGTAATGGGGTAACCGAAGTAATGTCTGCAGCCTGCGATTATAGCAGCCTCGGCAATCGCTTCGTTACCTTTCATCAATACTTTATCTGCCATTTTTTCACGACCTTTCTATTTCTCAATCTTGATTATACAGTCGGGACACATAGTTGCACAGAAGGTACAGCCTATACAAGCGTCCTCTTTCACCGCTTCAACAGGGTGATGACCTCTTTTGTTGATTTTTTCCTTGGCAATAGCAAGAACGCCCTTGGGACAAGCGTCAACACAAAGTCCGCAGCCCTTGCAGTTGTCTGTTTTAAAAGTAAGCTTTGGCATTTTTAACACTCCTTACATAATTTTCGCTTGAAGCTTTAATGGGAATAGGTTTGGTATTGTATTTTCAAGGGAGGGAAATATCCTCGAATCAACTGCCGTCATTTTCAGGGGAATACCTGCTTTTTCGCTTAATTCCCTTGCTTTTTCCATTGATGATATAACGGCTTCGGGTGTTGTTTCTTCTCCGATGTTTGAATTGTTTATGATAGCCGTAAAGGGTATCTTTCCCGCCCACTCTATCTCACGCATTACCTCCAGAGCCGAATCGGCATCGGGTGTAAGAGGACGGTATGCGTTGAATACGAAAAGCATTTCATAATCGTTCTCTTTTTTTATAGAGTCGGCGTATCTTCCCAGCACCAGTGCGCCTCTTTCGTCTCCGCCGATATCCAGAATACAATGACTTGAAGTATCGTCGGTGAGAGAGTACATCTCTTGGGGAAGGGAAGGCAGGTCAACGTTAGAGCCTGCAAAGGCAGAAGCAATAAGCTTTATACCAGCCTCTTCAAACTCCTTCAGGCTATCTTTGGT
>CAYLYC010000195.1:0-2191 GCA_964387715.1 uncultured Eubacteriales bacterium
AACCCATGACCGGTATTACCGCCGAAAAACACGACAGTTTCCTTACCCCCTGCGGTAACGGAAAGGTCATTATGGAGTTTTCCGGCAAGGAACTGATCAAAGGGGAACCGGATGCCTCCTCTTTCCCTTCCGGCGGTCTCCGTTCCACCTTTGAAGCCCGGGGTTACACCACCTGGGATCCTACCTCCTATGCCTTTATTAAAGATGATTCTTTGTGCATCCCCACTGTTTTCTGCTCTTACGGCGGTCAGGTATTAGATAAAAAGACTCCCTTGCTTCGTTCAATGGAACGGGTCAGCGACCAAGCGTTGCGCTTGGTAAAATTGTTTGGATATGACGATGTGACCCATATTGTGTCCACCGTTGGCGCAGAGCAAGAGTATTTCTTGATCGACCGGGATGTTTACAACAAACGCAAGGATCTGATCTTAACCGGTCGCACCCTGTTTGGTGTAAAACCGCCCAAATGCCAAGAGTTGGATGACCACTATTTTGGTGCCATTAAGCCCCGGGTCATGGCGTTCATGAAAGAACTGAATGAAGAATTGTGGAAGGTTGGTATTTACGCCAAAACCGAACACAATGAAGCCGCCCCTGCACAACACGAATTGGCGCCTGTTTTCACAACAACCAATATCGCGACCGACCAAAACCAATTAACCATGGAAATCATGAAACGGGTTGCGCAACGGCACAACATGATTTGCCTGTTGCACGAAAAACCCTTCGACTGTGTGAACGGCAGCGGTAAGCACAACAACTGGTCGTTGAATACCAATACCGGTTTGAATCTGTTCAAACCCGGTAAAAACCCGGCCGAAAACAAAATGTTCCTGCTGTTCCTTTGCGCCGTGCTGAAAGCAGTTGACCTGCATCAAGACCTGCTTCGCATTTCGGTTGCTTCAGCCGGGAATGACCATCGTCTTGGCGCAGACGAAGCCCCTCCTGCGATCGTATCGGTTTATTTGGGTGAAGAACTCTCTGCCATTCTCAATGCAATTGAAAACGACACCGATTATACCCAAGCCAAAGCACAAAACATGAATACCGGTGTTCATGTCCTGGCAGATTTCCGCAAGGATACTTCCGACAGAAACCGTACCTCTCCTTTTGCCTTTACCGGCAATAAGTTTGAGTTCCGTATGCTGGGCTCTACCCTTTCCATTGCTGAACCCAACATTGTCCTGAACACCATCGCCGCTGATGTGTTCTCTGATTTTGCTGACCGTTTGGAAAAAGCACAAGACTTTGAACATGAATTAAAGGCGTTGCTCAAGGAAACCATTCGTGACCATAAACGGATCATTTTCAATGGAAACAACTACAGCAACGACTGGGTTGAACTGGCAAAAGAACGTGGTTTGCTCAACCTTAAAACCACTGCTGATGCCGCTCCCCACTACGCCGACAAGAAAAACATTGAACTGTTTGAACGGCAACGCATCTTTACCGCATCTGAATTGGAATCCCGTCGTGATATTATGTTGGAGCATTACAACAACGTGTATCACATCGAAATTGCAACCATGCTGGAAATGGTAAAACGGGATATTTTACCGGCTGTTTTTACATATAACGCCCAACTTGCAAATCTGTTGGCAACCAAACAACAACTTCATTGCTACGATGTATCAGCCGCCGATTTAATGAACCGGATTACAAAACTCTCGGATGCTTTGTATGCAAAGACCAATGAGTTGGATGATATCAATACTGCCTTCAATCAAATTCATTGTCCCCTGGAACGTGCTGAATATTGCAGAGACAACGCCATTGGCATCATGGCTGAAATCCGCAAATTGGTTGACGAACTGGAAACCATTGTGGATGCAAGAGTTTGGCCCTACCCCACGTACGAAGACTTGCTGTTCAGCGTGGATTCATAAGCAATTACAAACAAAAAGACCAAGTCATAGGCGCCGCACTCTAAAGGACAGTAAAAAAGCTGTGTAGAAATTCCTACACAGCTTTAATTTTTGTCTTTCACCGTAACAAGCAGGTGAATGTACATCACATTTTCACTTGTTAGGAGAATCTAAAAACCTATAATTCTTTTATCGGTTATGATACCATAAATATAGGAAGGAGCCCAACAGCCGGCCAAACCAATTTTTCGAGGTGTCGGATTGGATATACTCAATGCCTTCGCTAAAGTGTTCTTGGTAATCCTTCCTGCTTTAATTCCATCAAC
>CAYLYC010000196.1:0-2180 GCA_964387715.1 uncultured Eubacteriales bacterium
CTTCCTTCTAAATTCTTGACGAAGCAAAAACAGTATGTTATACTATTAACAAATTTATATGTCAACATAAAGGAGCTCTCATAGTATGGATGCTAAAAAAACAATCAAGAATTTCATCTCCCCAAACATTATTGTTCCCATTATTCTTCTGATCCCGCCTTTCACAATCTTTGGCATAATTATTTTGCTTTGTGGAACGCTACCGACTTTACTAAAGGTCAAAAAGAGTATCGATAAATTAGAATCTAACGGTCTGTTGGAAAGTGCTGCAGCGGAAATCATGTCTGCAGATGCGAAACATTTGATGAAAGGCAAAGTGATTCTTACAGAACATTATATGTTTTGCAAACGCACCGGCTATGTCTTTACCTATGATGAAATCACGTGGGTTTACAAACACAGATTAACTCGCCGTTTCCTGCTGATTCCGATCCAGGTGACCGATTCCCTCTATCTCGCAACCAAAACAAGCAAACCAATTGCTGTAGCAACGATGGGTAAGGATAAACTGGATGAAATCAAAAACACCATTATAGAAATTTACAAACACAACAACAGTTGCTTGGTTGGATATTCGAAGGAAACCATCGCAAAATATAATGCATTATCTAAATAATCATCCCCCTGCAAGACATAAAAATCTTGCAGGGGTTTCTTTGTGAAAATGCATGGATCCTATTTTTTATTTACTTTTTCACCGCGGAATGATACAATAACCATGAGGTGGATCACATGAAAATCATACGAGAAGAAAACAGCAAAAGCGGATTTCCTTATATTGCATACATACCCGAAAACACAAGCAATCGCCCTGCGTTGTTAATTCAGCTTCATGGAGCGGGAGAGCGTGGAAACGGTGGCAAGGATCTTGAAAAAGTTTTGGTTCACGGTTTTTCAAAAATTGTGAATGACCATAATTTGAACGATTGTATTTTAATCATGCCCCAATGTCCCGTCCATACTTTTTGGGTAGCAAAAATAGAAAGCATAAAAAAGTTTATTGACGAAACGGTAAAAACATACGCGATCGATCCAAGCAGAATATATATTTGCGGCTTGAGTATGGGGGGCTACGGAACATGGTACACAGCGATGGCGTATCCTGAACTTTTTGCTGCAATTGCACCGTGTTGTGGTGGCGGAATGGCATGGAACGCACAATCACTTACCATGCCCGTTTGGGCGTTTCACGGGTTAGACGATACGGTGGTCTCCCCGAGCCAAACCATGGAGATGGTTGATAAACTCAAACAAGTTAATCCAAACCTAAAATACAGTTTTTATGAAGGTGTTGGTCACGATTCGTGGAACAAAGCGTTTTCGGAACAAACACTGAAATGGATATTATCCCACAAAAAATCGGAGTAAACACACTCCGATTTTTTATTACGCCTATTCAATTTTCAACGCGTGATCCAATCAAGTAGATTGAACCTTTGTTTCCCTTTCGTTATGAAAAAATCTCAAATACATATCATTCATTTTCCGGGCAATCCATTGGGACAGTTTGCCCACTTTTAATAATTTGAAAACTTGTATTCTCAACAATTCAATGATCGTACACAATACAAATATGGACAAACTCGCCGCGATTACCAAGAGAATCATAACCATGGGCGATTGGGTTGCAAAGGAAACGAATGCATTTTTAATCAGATGATTAAAAACAAGGGGATGCACGTGTATTAAATAAACACCCAAAGCGGCAGGAGAAACAAAAGAGATGAGTTTCGATGCCGTGCTGTTGATTTTGATTTTCAAACAGAACAGGAACAAAAAGATCGCGGATAGCAAAATTGTTATTGATATGTAGGATATAAATGTATTTTCATATTTCGCATGGCCAAAAGCGATTTTTGTTAACCACCGAATTACATTTTTACTTACAAGCGTTGATACCACCATCACACAATAGCCGACGATACATTGAATTGACGTGATTTTTTTGGCCACATCATACTTCTTTATGTAAGCACCAAACAAATACACGATCATAAGCCAAATCGGGGAATACCCCTTATTAAGGACAAATGTGTCTTTAGGAAGAATACAATCCATGCAACATATTCCAAACAAAATCAACAACAACAATTTTTTGTAGGTTTGTTGTGAAATTTGATTGATGGCTTTATTTAAAAATGGGATGAAAAAGAACAAGGCAAAATATGACGATACATACC
>CAYLYC010000197.1:0-2179 GCA_964387715.1 uncultured Eubacteriales bacterium
TGATTACCGATGTGTTGCCCATTGACGTGAGTATGGTGTCGCCCCTGGCAGGGGAGGATCTGTTGCTTTGCGCTCTGTTCGGCGGCATGATCTCGGGTTGTGGCAGCGGTCTTACCATTCGTTATGGCGGCGCAATCGACGGCGTTGAGGTCATGGCGGTTATCTTTGCTAAAAAACTGAATATCACGGTTGGAACGTTCGTTATGATATTTAACGTGATCTTGTATATCGTTTGCGGATTTGTGATCCAAAGCTGGATCTTGCCATTGTATTCCATCGTTACCTATATGGCGGCGTTGAAAACGGTTGACTTTATCGTAGAAGGGTTTGACCGCTCAAAAGAAGTGATGATCGTAACCAATAAGCCGGAAGAGATCAGCCATGCCCTGATGAAAGAATTTGAATGCGGAACAACCAAAATCGATGCGGTCGGCGGCTATTCCAACCAAGATAAAACCATCATTTATTTTGTTGTGAATCGTTTCCAGATCTCCAAGATGCGAACCATCGTTCAGTCGATCGATAAAACGGCGTTTATGACCATCAGCGAGGTGGCGGATGTGTTCAAGCATAACGATAATCAATGATGATACGGTGTAAGTTTGGTTCATAAATCGATAATTTATACTTCCATTTTGGGACAATATGTGCTATAATCATTTATAATTTGATATGAAAGGATTTGAACGTCAAATGTTGCCTGCCATTTTGTTATTTGCTGTTACATACGTTTTGATGCTGGTGTTCAGCAAATACAGACCCTATATTGCGCTTACTTCGGCGCTGATTTTTATTGTATCGGGAATGTTGTCTGTTGATAATATCCTTGGTGCCATTGACTTTAACGTATTGCTTATGATCGCCGGCACAATGGGAATCGTTTCCTTGTTCATCGAAAGTAAAATGCCGGAACTACTTGCAGATATCATTATGGAAAAAGTTCCGAACGTGATGTGGGCGGCGGTTTCCATGGCGCTGTTTGCCGGTGTGATCTCTGCTTTTGTGGATAATGTTGCCACCGTGCTCATGGTAGCGCCCGTTGCTTTGGAGATCTGCAAAAAACTGAAAACCAATCCCGTTCCCTTTATTATTGCCATTGCGGTTTCTTCCAACCTGCAAGGTGCTGCAACGCTGGTAGGGGATACCACCGCTATCATGCTCGGTTCGGCATTGGATATGAGTTTTATGGACTTTTTCTGGTATCGGGGCAGACCCGGTATGTTCTTTGCCGTTGAACTTGGCGCTTTGCTCTCGGCCGCGATCTTAGCATATCTTTTCCGTAAAGAAAAAGCCCCCATCCCCAAGGCGACCCAACGCACACAGGTAACCGACTATGTGCCGTCGGCACTTCTCATTGGTACGATCCTTCTTTTGATCGTTGCTTCCTTCATCCCCAATAAACCGGATATCACCAATGGATTGATTTGTTGCGGTTTGTTTGTGATAGGGCTGATCTACAATTTTGCCAAAAAGAAAACCTGGTCGGCTATCACCGCACCGATCAAGGAGATCGATTTCGAAACCATAGGGCTTTTGTTGGGGTTGTTCCTGATGATCGGCGGCATTTCCCAACAAGGCGTTATTAAGGAAGCCGCAGGACTTCTGGCAAAAGCCGGTGGTGGCAATATTTTCTTCCTGTACACGGTGGTTGTATGGGCATCGGTGCTGATTTCGGCGTTTATCGACAATATCCCGTATGTGGCAACCATGATTCCGGTGATTGCCGGTCTGGCATCAGCGTTGAACGTGGATCCTACGGTGTTGTATTTTGGGTTGCTGTCCGGCGCCACCTTGGGCGGAAACTGCACCCCCATCGGTGCATCGGCAAACATTACCGGTATCGGCATTTTGCGCAAGGAAGGGTATACGGTTAAGAACTCTGATTTCTTCAAGATCGGTATTCCCTTTACCTTAGCCGCCATCATCCCTGCCTACATTTATATATGGCTTGCTTTTGGCGTATAAAGCGTATTTGAGTATAAAAGGGACTGTGAAAAACCATGCGTTTTTTACAGCCCTTTTTTCATCATTCCGTACCGCCTTGTTTTGAATGTGCTGTTTCAAAAGCAATATTTTCGTAACCTTTTGGTTACAAAACTGTAACCAAGGTTGCAAAACTGTAACCAAGGTTGCAAAACTGTAACCCCAGGTTACAAAATTGCAACTTGAAATGGTAAGG
>CAYLYC010000198.1:0-2144 GCA_964387715.1 uncultured Eubacteriales bacterium
GGCGGATTTCATCCCCGCAGGGGATTTCATCATCGAAGATGATTTCACCCACCCGTAAGGGTGGATTTAGTTGAAAAGAAACACCTTTTGTCCGGTAGACAAAAGGTGTTTCTTTTCTGGTGGAGCCGAGGGGAGTCGAACCCCTGTCCGAAAGTCTATTCCTAAAATTTTCTCCGAGTGCAGTTGATCCTTTACATTCCCCGGCAAAACCGTTGATCAACAAACTGTTTTGTCGAGTAGCTCCCCTGATACACAGATTGAGACAGAAGCGTTTCTCAAAATGCGTTCACCGCTAAGTGACACCCCGCTCCCGGCCGCGGTACTCCGGGGCAGGATGGCTGCTTAATTAAGCAGCGTAGGCAACTTGATTGTTGTCGTTTATTTTGAAAAATACGGCGTTTAGCGTGTGTCCGCAACACGACTCGCTTATTTTAGTGCAAAACCCCCGTCGAAACCTTTACGGCCCCCTATGGATTGCGAAGAAAATCGCTGACGGTGCCTTCATATTATCATATTATACAGACATTTTCAAGTGGTTTTGTGCAGTAACATTTACACAATACAGGCAAAAAAATCTTAAAAAACGCCAAAAACCGTGCCACGTCGTTTTTTTGAAATTAACTCTTGCCAAACAGTTTGGGTTCTGGTATATTACTAACAAAAGGAGGGATGCTGGGTGCGAAAACTACTTTGTATTGTGATGGCTTTGTTGTTGATGGTAAACAGCGGTGTCATTTTGGCAGAACAAACCTATACCTGGGGTGATCTGGACGGGAGTGGTTCGGTCAACGCCGTGGACGCCTTATTGGTTTTGCAATACGCCGTGGACAAAATCGATCTAAGTGACGATGCTCTGGCGGTGGCCAACGTAAGCGGTACCGGTAACATTGACGCATTTGACGCTTTGCTGATTTTGCAATACGCAGTCAATAAAATAACTCGCTTCCCGGCGGATAAAGTGATTCATGACACCCAAACCAAAGAGGGCTATTACGCCGCATTAGACGATGCATACCAAGTAACCGGCCAGGATTTCACGCAATCTGACCTTACCGATTATGAGGATGCTTATCAGGTGCGATCTGCCCTTGGCACTCTGCCGGAGGACAGCGACATTGAGGGCTATCAACTGAACAGCGAAGGCAACATCATTTATAATCCCATTTCAGCCCAAGCCAAAAAGCAAGGGCAACTTTCCCTTTACAACGTTGCCAAAAAGACCAGCGGCACCATCACGCTGCAGGATGGCACCCTGCTGACCTATTCGGTTCCCACCCAGGTGACCGCCTATTCGGCTGTTCCATTGACCTATTCGGTGAAAGGGGGGACTTCTGCCCAGGTGGTACACGTGGAAGCCACCACCTATGAAACCCCTGATCGGTTGCGCTTATCCTCTTATTTTGAAAACACCCTGCCGGACGACGTGAATCTTTCGGTGGCGTATCTTGGATACGTGCAAACCACCAACGTTAACGATAACGCCAGTTCATCCTGGAGTGCCAATCCGGAGAATGACAAGCAGGGCACCGCATATCCGCCCTACGACACCACCCAACTGACCTATTCCGGCACGGTACCTGCCAATGAGGAAACCTTCTTTCAATTCTCGGCGACCAATACCGGTAACACCATTTTAAAAGGGGACGGTCAGGGATATTTTAACTTCCGGCCCATCTTATACAAGAAGAATACAAGCGGCGGTTGGGAACAGGTTGCCACCTGTGACAACTATGCCGTGCGGTTGTATGACCATTGGTATCCCGGCGAAACCATTCAATTCTGGGTCAAGTTCGGTGCAGGCGGCTACGCTTCCCTGCCTGCCGGTGAATACCGCATAGAACTGAAGGGAGAATTGGCAAACGAACAATCCTCTCCCGATTGGGCGGCTATGTACGTAGGCGGCCGCTGCGTGGTTTCGTCCACCTTTGATTTTACCTCCGGTTCGGGCAGTTCCACCCCCAACAAAGTGCAAAACACCAAGGCGGGCAACGTGACCCGCAACCAGTGGCTGGGGGTTTACGAGGAATTTCAGACCTCTTTCCACACCCATTATCGCATCAACACCACCGTGGCAGAAAAGGATACCCTTTATTTTCAACCTGCCCCTTGGGACACCACGCTGACCATACGCCTGATCTCGGAGC
>CAYLYC010000199.1:0-2128 GCA_964387715.1 uncultured Eubacteriales bacterium
CGGTTCAAAAAGCCATCGATCATTGTCATCAACAGGGGTTGCTGTTAGCCGCAATCTGCGCCGCTCCTTCTATTTTGGGTCACAAAGGTTTGTTAAAGGGCAAAAAGGCCACTTGTTTCCCCGGGTTTGAAAAAGATTGCCTTGGTGCAAACATGAAGCATACCGGTGTTGTGACCGACGGCAATATAATTACCGGTAAAGGCGCCGGTTGCGCCTTGTATTTTGGTGAAGCGCTGGTGGCTTATTGTAAAGACAGAGCCACAGCAAAACAATTGGTAAAGGACATGCAAGCATAACCTATGAAAGATATCAGGGAATACAAAAATTCATTACGGGAACGGTATAAAGGTTACCGTATCAAATTAGATCCTTTAGAAAAACGCAGATTGGATGACCAGGTGTTGGACAAAGTGATTCGGTTGAATCAATATGCCACAGCATCTTTGATTTTAACCTACGTTTCTACTGCCATTGAGGTAGATACCAAGGGCTTGATTGAGCGCGCCTTTTCAGATGGGAAACGAGTGGGTGTTCCTCGGTGCGTTCCCGGAACAAGGCAAATGGAATTTTACGAGATCAAGTCCTTGGATGAGTTAAAGCCAGGCACGTTTGGCGTGTTAGAACCTGACCCGGATCCGGAGCGGTTGTTACCTGCTGATCCTGGCGGATTGTGTATTGTACCGGGGCTTTGCTTTGATAATGACGGTTACCGCCTGGGATACGGAAAAGGGTATTATGACCGTTTCCTTTCCGGGTATACCGGCTTTACGGTTGGCATCTGTTACTGTTTTTGTATGCGAGGCAGTTTGATTCACGGACGGTTTGACCGTGCGGTGGATCTGCTGGTAACCGATCGTTTTATTCGTCGCACCAATCGAAAACCCTGGATGAAAAGGAGGGGTCAACATGGAACAGCCCAATCAAAATAATACGCCTTATCAATGGCAAGATACGTTGGATCCATTGACCGATGTGCCGGTTGCCCCGTCTGCACCTGTGGAAGAAGCAACCAATGAAGCGCCCACTGTGCAGGTTGGCGCACATTTGCAACCCAAAAAACCTAAAAAGCGTCGTAAAAACAGGGGTTGTTTGGGTTCGTTCCTGTGGCTGTTTATCATTGTGGTTTTAGGCGTTGGCATTGCTTTTTTCGGCTTGATCGGGATGAGCGACTATTTGGGTCTTGGTAAAGACCTGTTGCAGGGTCAGGAGACCCGGTCGGTGCAGATCTATGTGGAAGAAGGGGCTACCATCAGCGAGATTGCACAACAGTTGGAAGAGGAAGATGTGCTTCTTAGCCGCCACCTTTTTGTGTTATATCTGAAAATCAGCGATAAAGGAAACAACGTAAGTTACGGCCCTCATGATTTTACTACATCCATGGGTTACGGTGAAATTTTAGAATCCCTGGCTGTAACGGTTCCTGCGGAGGAAATTCAGGTCACCATTCCCTCGGGTAAGCAGGTGGATGAGATCCTGCAAATTTTGGATGAAGCGGACGTATGTTCCTATGAGGATCTGCGGAGCGCTTTGGAGAATGATACCTTTGATTCTGCCTTGTTGGACGATATACCGACGGTGCATAATACCTATGAGGTATTTGAGGGGTTCTTGTGTCCTGACACCTATTTGTTCCACCGGGATGATACTGCCCATGATGTGATTCAAAAAATGCTTGATAATTTAGAAAATGGGTTTACCCAGCAGATGAGAGAAGATGCCAAGGCCAAAGGGCTGTCTACCTATGAGGTATTGACCTTTGCCTCGGTAGTGGAAACCGAAGCGTGCGGTTATTTTGCGGAGATGCCCCGGGTTGCCGGTCTGTTTTATAATCGTTTGGAGGATTGGCCGGAGGGGGCACGCTTTTTGCAATCGGATCCTACCATGTATTATCCCCATGGAGAGGGTGCTTACAACACCTATAAAATCGAGGGTTTACCCCCCGGACCCATAAGTAATGTAACCGTGGAAGCGCTAAAAGCGGTCATATACCCGGATGAATCTGTGGATGCGTATTATTTTGTTACCGACAAAAACGGAACGTTCTATTATAATAAAACCTTGTCAGCCCACGAACAGACCATCGCAGATTTAAAATCCAAAGATTTGTGGTTATCTACCCCGTATATTG
>CAYLYC010000200.1:0-2122 GCA_964387715.1 uncultured Eubacteriales bacterium
ATAGCCCTCCTTTCTCTTTTGATCATTATACCATAGTGCCAAATGAATGTAAATAATTATTAAAATCAATGGATCTCAACTTGATTTCAGATGTATGGGGCATATATTGGCTCATACAAATCCTGTAGCAAAATGAAAAACCACCGAAGAGCAACTTCGGTGGTTTGGTTTTCATCCTTTATTCGCCGGAGGAAGGCAGATAGGGACGAAGCGCCCCTGCCACTGCGTGTACCGGCATGGTTTGCAGCACGATCTTACCCGGGCCGGTTACTTTGGTATTGAAGATTCCTTCACCGCCAAAGAACATATTCTTAATACCGGGAACGGTCACCACTTCCATGGTGCAGGTGCTTTCCATCATGGCCAGATAACCGGTATCCACAATCATGCTTTGACCGGGTGCTAAGGTGTATTCGCAAGCATAACCGTCAATTTCAATAAACGCAGTTCCTTGACCGGATAACCGTTGCATAATAAATCCCTCACCGCCAAAGAGGCCGGAACTGAACCGTTTTTGGAAGTGGATGGAAATATCGATACCGGATGTACCCGCTAAAAAGCCGCATTTTTGTACGATCATATCTCTGCCCGGTTCAATCACCACCGGCATAATGCTGCCGGGGAAACTGGTGGCGAAGGTAATCTGACCCGGACCGTTCATTGCGGTATAAATATTTTGAAACAACGCTTCACCGGCAAACATCCGGCTGAATGCTTTTCCAATACCGCCGCCCTTGGTCTCCATTTTCATGTTGGGGGTCATCCAAGCCATACTTCCCCGCTCGGTAATCATGGCTTCCCCCGGTTCTAAATCACAAATGACCGCTGTTAAAGGTTGACCTACGATTTGATATTTCATACAAACGCCTCCCATATACTTTATTGATTTTTATTCACGCAGAAATTAAAGAATACCGGTAATAAAAAATGCGGTAGAAGCAATAAAAAAACAGGTATCAATTACTGCGTTGACCACTTCGTTTTTCTTTTTCATAGCAATTGCCACCACCCAATGCTCGGTGGCGGTCATGGCGGTAACCACGGCTAAACAAGCAAGTCCTACCGTCGATGTTTCCATCAGCAAAACCTCAAAAAACAAAATGATAAACGCCATGGCAATACCAACAGCCCGGGAAACTTTAATGGCATTCGATCTCATTTGTTTTTCACGGTTATTTTCCGCCGTATGTTCCAATGGGGTGGTTTGATCCTTGTTCATAGCCATACTCCTTGGTTTTTTCTTATTATACCATTTTTCCACCTATATTGCAACTGTTTCCCATACAAAAACCCGACAGAGTTCATTCTCTCTGCCGGGCTTTGTTATGGTTCATTATCCCAATGTATTTTTTTGAACGGAAGATACCGGAACGTCATAACCGGCGAATTTTTCATCCACATTGGCAGGTAAGGTTTTCTTGGTAAGCAAACTGACGATGGGAACCAAAATCAAACCGCCTACCATGGCAAACACGCCAGAATAGAGGGAGTTGGTAAATACAAATTCCAGTACCGGAATCCCTTGAACCGACAGCCAACCTACGCTGATGCACAATTGAACGATCTCCAGTCCGGTGCCGAAGATAAAGGAAGCAACAACGGCGGCTTTGGTGGTCTTTTTCCAATACAGACCGTACAGGAAGGGAGCCAGGAACGCACCGGCAAGTGCACCCCAGGAAACACCCATCATTTGTGCGATGAACACGTTTTGTGACCACAGGGTGTCTTTCAGGATGGCGATCACAGCCGATACCGCAATAAAGAACACGATGAACAACCGCATTACAAATACGCTTTTCTTTTCGCTCATTTCCTTTTTCTTGGAAGCCATGGGTTTAATAACGTCCAGGGTCAAGGTGGAGGAGGAGGTCAACACCAAAGAAGACAGCGTAGACATGGAAGCCGCCAGTACCAAAACGATAATCAAGGAAACGATCACCGGTGCAAGGTCAGCGAGCATGGTGGGGATCACCTTATCAAACAACACTTTACCATCGTTGATGTAGCCGGCTTCAACCATTTGCTTTTCATACAGTTTGCCGAAACCGCCCAGGAAGTAACAGCCGCCGGCAACGATAATGGCAAATACGGTGGAAATGATGGTACCTTTTTTGATGGAACC
>CAYLYC010000201.1:0-2110 GCA_964387715.1 uncultured Eubacteriales bacterium
TCACCCCTTATAGGGGTGGTGCAAACCACCGGTTGAACCGGTGGTTTTGATTTGTAATGAAAAATTTATGTTTGACAATCTAACAGGTTTTTAATATTATTTTTGTAGATCCCCCAGGGTCAGACCCAGGTCGGGCAATGATTGGTAAAACAAACGAATGGGAAATCCCACCACGCTATAGTAATCCCCTTCAATGCCCCGGATCCACCGGGCGGCGTACCCTTGGATGCCGTATGCACCGGCTTTGTCCATGGGCTCTTTGGTTTTTACATATTCCTCGATCTCATCCTCGCCCACCGGGGTGAATATGACCTTGGTAATGGTGCTTCTAACAAATTCCTTGCCTTGGTACGCCATAGCCACAGAGGTTATGACAAAATGGGCGTCCCCCTGCAACCGACGGATCATGTTGGCGGCGGCTTTTTTGTCCCGGGGTTTGCCCAGCACCTTTAGTTTGTGTACCACCGCAGTATCGGCGGCGATGAGCAGGGAATGATCCGGGTCTTCGCCCATGGTAAGCATCTGCTCTCTTACATCCATCAGTTTGGCGTAGGCATTGGCGTCGGCAATATCCTGTCCTGAACGGCCCCGCCGTTTTTCCTTTGCCTTTGCGGGTATGACCCGATATTTTACCCCAAGTCGGTCCAGCATCTCTTTTCGCCGGGGGGAATTGGATGCCAAAACAACATCCACCATGCACAACACCTCAAAATCATCTGTTTTTTTACAGTATATCATAAATCCAAGGGAATAACAAGCACGGGAGGGAGAAAAATGAAGGAAATAACCATTCCGGTCACCCATGATATGGGCGGCAAAGAATTGCGCACTTTTTTGCGGGAGCAAGGGATATCCGCCACCGCTCTTCGCCGGTTGAAAGCCAGCGGAGGCATTTTGGTAGACGGGATTCCCACCGGGGTGCGAACCCGCCTTTTGCCGGAACAGGTCATAACCCTGCGGTTTGAGGAACACCCCTCGGCGTATGTGCAACCGGAGAAGATGACGCTGGATGTTTTGTATGAGGATCAATGGCTGTTGGCGGTGAATAAACCGGCGGATATGCCGGTGCATCCTTCTGCCGGACATCATACCGGCACGTTGGCCAACGGGGTTTGTTATTATATGAGGGAGCAGTCCTTCACCTTTCGTCCGGTTACCCGGCTGGATCGGTATACCTCCGGCATTGTGCTCATTGCCAAGGATGGGATTACCGCCGCCGCCCTTTGCAAACAGATGGGAGCAGGGGCAATAGAAAAAACCTATTATGCCCTCACCGACGGTGTACCGGCAACGCTTGTGGGTACGGTGGATCTGCCCATCGCCCGGGTGGAGGGCAGTGTGCTGAAACGGCAGGTCTCTCCCGGAGGAAAACCGGCGGTCACCCATTACCGGGTACTGGGCTGTGAGGAGGGCAGGGGATTGCTGGAACTGCACCCGGTCACCGGACGCACCCATCAAATCCGGGTGCACATGGCTCACCTGGGCTGTCCCCTTTGTTTTGATTTTCTGTATGGGAAAGAAGTGCCCGGCCGTCATTTTTATCTCCATTGCGGTTCTCTCACCTTTGTTCATCCCCATACCAACCAAAAAATTTCCATAAAAAGCCCGTATAAATTGCCGGATTTGGATTGACTTTTCCTTTGAAATATGGTACATTTCACACAGAACAAGGAGGCGTTTGTTATGAACAACCAAAGAAAAACCGATACCCCTCGCACCAATATTACCGATGGTTACAAGCTCCACGATGACCGTGGGCTGATTTATAATCCCCTGTCCCGGGATGGGGCAAAAGTATACGATGAAACCGTCCCTTATTATGAGGGTGTGTTGGAGACCGATAACGGCAACGGCATCCGTTTCCGTTTGCCCACCAAAATGACTGCTTACGACCTGGTGCCGGTAGAGTATTCCTTTACCAAAGCCAATTGTTTTGAAAGTGTACATATCCTTGCCACCGGTCTGGAAGATAAGGCCCGTAAAGGGGACAAGGAATTTTATTCCAATATCCTTCCCGGTAAAGTGGATGTGGAACTGGAATATTTAGGGTATATCACCGCCGAAAATCATCCGGAAAAACGGGCACGTCATTCCGGCGACTTTTCTGCCG
>CAYLYC010000202.1:0-2103 GCA_964387715.1 uncultured Eubacteriales bacterium
GCCTTGATGACGCTAAAGGAATTCTTAATGGACTACGCTTCCCCTGCTACCAAGGAACTGGGTGAACGGGTCATTGCCGAGGAACTGAACAATATCCCCAGAGAAAAGGTACGGCAAATTGCCAAGGATAATTTGGTGAAGATCGAAAACGGCATTCGGGACTTCCGTTTTTAGGTGAGGTGATACCATGAGTTTTAACAGTACGCCCAACGCCAATCGGGTTCATATTGGCTTTTTCGGTTGCCGCAATGCAGGGAAATCCAGTTTGGTCAATGCCGTTACCGGGCAATCGTTAGCCGTGGTAAGCGACGTTAAAGGAACCACCACCGATCCGGTGTATAAAGCCATGGAACTGCTTCCCTTGGGCCCGGTTATGGTGATCGACACCCCCGGATTTGACGACCATGGGGATTTAGGCGGTCTGCGGGTGGAAAAGACCCGTCAGGTACTGGCAAAGACCCATATTGCGGTATTGGTGGTTCATGCGGTGACCGGCATGACCCAATGGGATCATGCTTTGATCGAACTTTTCAAAGAAAAGAACACACCCTATCTGACGGTATACAACCAATGTGATCTGTTGGATACCCTTCCGGAGGATGGATTATATGTGAGCGCAAAAACCGGATATCACATACCTCAACTGAAAGAACAGCTGAGCCGAATGATCAAACCGGATGGCGTCGACCGTCCCCTGATTTCAGACAAACTCCAACCGGGTGACCTGGCAATTTTGGTCACCCCCATCGACACCAGCGCACCAAAGGGTCGCCTGATCCTTCCCCAACAGCAGGTCATGCGGGATCTGCTGGATCATCACATGAAATGCATGGTGGTTCAACCGGAGGAATTGGCAGACGCTCTTTCCCTGCTAAACGCACCGCCGGCGGTGGTAATCACCGATTCCCAGGTGTTCGGCAAGGTGGCAAAACTGTTGCCGGAAACCATACCTCTCACCTCCTTTTCTATTTTAATGGCACGTGCCAAAGGGTTTTTGGAATGGGCGGTACAAGGGGCTGCCAAACTGGAACAGTTGCAGGATGGTGACACGGTTTTGATTGCAGAGGGGTGCACCCACCATCGGCAATGCGAAGACATCGGCACGGTGAAACTGCCGGGGTGGATCACCGATTTTACCGGCAAAAAACTGCAATTCCGGTTTACCTCCGGCACAGAGTTCCCCAGTGATCTTACCGGCATCAACCTTGTGGTGCATTGCGGCGGATGTATGCTGAACAACAAAGAAGTGGTGTCCCGTATGAAGACCGCCCATGCCAGTGGCGTTGCATTTACCAACTACGGCACAGCCATCGCCCATATCAACGGAATTTTGCGCCGCTCCCTTTCCCTGTTCCCGGAACTTACGGCGTTTTGAAAGGAGAAAGCCATGGAGACCAGAGTTGCCATCATATCCATCATTGTGGAAGACCCGGAACGGGTTGAGCCCCTGAACCAACTGCTTCACCAGTATCGTGAGCATATTATCGGTCGGATGGGTCTGCCCCATCGGGACAAGGATATCAATATTATTTGCGTAGCAATGGATGCACCCCAAGACGTGACCAGCGCCCTTTCCGGCAAGATCGGAAAACTGGATGGTGTCAGCGCCAAAACGGTGTATTCGAAACAATAAGTATGAAATGAGCAGATTCTAAATGAATTTGCTCATTTTTTGCCTGTTATTGTTAATTGTTTAACGATCATTTTCTGATTTTTTCGATAAAAATTGAATATTTCGTTATTTTTTTGCACAATTCCCTTGACTTTTTCCCTGTTTGGTATATAATATAACTAATCTGCCTATGTATTATGATAGGTAATATTGTTTGGAGGTAACTCATATGTCTCGTGTTTACAATTTCTCTGCCGGCCCTTCCATGTTGCCGGAAGCAGTTCTCAAAAAAGCCGCCGCCGAAATGCTGGATTATGAAGGTTCCGGCCAATCGGTTATGGAAATGTCTCACCGTTCCAAGGTGTATCAAGGCATTATTGACGGTGCCGAAGCCCTGCTTCGGGAAGTGATGAACATTCCCGACAATTACAAGGTATTGTTCCTGCAAGGGGGCGCTTCTACCCAATTTGCCATGGTTCCTATGAACCTGA
>CAYLYC010000203.1:0-2086 GCA_964387715.1 uncultured Eubacteriales bacterium
AACAAAATCATCACAGCCAAACCAAGGACGACTGTTTCCTTTGCATCCCTCCGTTGTACCACACCGGGGCAAAAATGCACTGGTTCGGCAGTTTGATCACCGGTTCAAAGGCGGTCATCTTAAAAGGCACCAGCGCACGGAATATTATGGAAGCCGCCAGCAGTGAAAAATGCACCATTGTATGGTTGTTGGTGCCCTGGGCGCAAGATATTTTAAACGCTTTGGATAGCGGTGAACTCAAACTGGAAGAATTTGAATTGTCCCAATGGCGTTTGATGCACATTGGCGCACAACCGGTACCGCAAAGCTTGATCCGCCGTTGGCTGGAGTATTTCCCGGAACAACAATACGACACCAACTACGGTCTTTCCGAATCCATCGGTCCGGGCGCAGTACACCTTGGGGTTGAAAACACCCATAAGGTAGGGGCGATCGGGATTCCCGGCTACGGTTGGGAAGCCAAAATCGTTACCCCCCAAGGAGAAACCGTGGCAAAGGGCGAAGTGGGTGAACTTTGTTTGAAAGGTCCCGGTGTGATGACCTGTTATTATCGGGACGAAAAAGCCACTGCTGACACCTTGAAAGAGGGTTGGCTGTACACCGGCGACATGGCAATGGAGGATGAAGACGGTTTCATCTATCTGGTTGACCGTAAAAAGGACGTTATCATCACCGGCGGCGAGAATCTTTATCCGGTTCAAATCGAAAACTTCCTTTCTGCCCACACCAAAATCAAGGATGTGGCGGTTATTGGATTGCCGGATGCCCGGTTAGGGGAAATTGCCACTGCTATTATTGAAATCAAATCCGGTATGACCTGCACCGAAGAAGAAATCAACGAATTTTGCAAACAATTGCCTCGTTATAAACGCCCCCGGAAGATCATTTTTGCCAACGTTCCCCGCAATCCCACCGGAAAGATCGAAAAACCCAAACTCCGGAAGATGTACGGCGCCGAGGGCTTGGTTGCAACACAAAACAAGGCATAAAGAAAGGATGCAAATCCAATGAAACAACTAATGATTGGTAATCAGGCGGTGGCGGCCGGTCTGCACGATGGCGGACTGGGTGTCGTATCCAGTTATCCCGGCACACCCTCCACCGAAATCACTGAATTTTTATCAAAATACGATGATATTCACTCCGAATGGGCACCCAACGAAAAGGTTGCCTGCGAGGTGGCCTTTGGCGCTTCCCTTGCCGGCGCCCGTTCCGCTTGTGCTATGAAACACGTTGGGCTTAACGTGGCGGCAGACCCCCTGTTCACCCTGTCTTACACCGGGGTAAACGGCGGTATGGTCATTTGCGTGGCAGACGACCCGGCCATGCACTCCTCTCAAAACGAGCAGGATTCCCGTCACTACGCCATTGCGGCAAAAGTGCCCATGTTAGAGCCGGCCGATTCTGCAGAGGCCTATGAATTTGCCAAATCCGCCTTTGCGCTGTCCGAACAGTTTGACACGCCGGTGCTTCTTCGCATCTGCACCCGTATTGCCCACAGCCAATCGGTTGTGGAGACCCAGGAACCCATTCCTGCGGTGTTGAAGGATTACGAAAAAAATCCCGGCAAATACATTATGATGCCCGGCAACGCCATCAAACGCCATCCTTTTGTGGAAGAACGCACCCTGGCGTTGCAAAACCTGGCAGAGGATTGCCTGTACAACTCGGTGGAAATGAACTCTGATGAAATCGGTATCATCACCTCCGGTTGCTCCTATATGTACGTGAAAGAGGTGCTGGGTGACAAAGCCAGTATTCTCAAGATCGGTATGCCCCATCCCCTGCCGGTAAACCTGATCAAAGAGTTTGCTTCTAAAGTCAAAAAACTGTATGTGATCGAAGAATTGGATCCTATCATTGAGACCCACGTTCGTTCCATGGGGATCCCAGTGGTGGGGAAAGAGCTGTTCTCGATTTTAGGAGAATTTTCTCAACAAACCATTGCAACCGCCTTTGGTTTGGAGGAAAAACCCTCCGTTACTGCCGATTCGGCAATCCCCAACCGTCCGCCTATGATGTGCGCCGGTTGTCCTCACCGGGGTCTGTTCTACACCCTTGCCAAAAACAAGATTACAGCGCTGGG
>CAYLYC010000204.1:0-217 GCA_964387715.1 uncultured Eubacteriales bacterium
GTTCGCCCGCGAAGGTCACAAAACAACGGGCGACCAAAGGTCGCCCCTACGATGAGGGGTGGTGGATATGCGGCCAAAATCCACACCCACGAACAACGAAAAAAGAGAAACCTCATTGATCCCTTTGAGGTTTCTCTTTCATTTTATCTGGATGTGTTGTTATTTAGGAATGGACTGATTCGCCAAAAGGCCGTCCTCTTATCATAAGAACGAGGAT
>CAYLYC010000204.1:317-2074 GCA_964387715.1 uncultured Eubacteriales bacterium
TTTTGGATGAAGCTGGCCGCTTCTTTCTCCCTGAAGGCGTATCGGGATACGTCGACAGGAAAATGGGCAGGTTTGCCAAAAGGCCGTTCCTCTTAACATAAGAACGAGGATTTTTGGATGAAGCTGGCCGCTTCTTTCTCCCTGAAGGCGTATCGGGATACGTCGAAGGGGAAAAAGTGGACAGATTCGCCAAAAAGACCGTTCTTAATAAATCCCTTCTTCTTTCCAGATCTGATTCATCATCTCATAACGGCGGAGAGGCATCCCTGTATACACGCAGTTGGAGGTGCAGAAAATGTAGCCCGGGCCGCCGGTCATGCCTTCACGCAAACTCCGGCGCACGTCGGCGATGACTTCTTCATCGGTGCCGGTTTGAAGCAGGCCGCAGTTCACGTTGCCGCACAGGGCAACCTTGTCGCCGTACCGTTTCTTGACCTCTGCCAAACTAACGCCCCCTTGGGGGTCAAGGGAATGCAGAGCGTGGGGGTTGCATTGAACGATCTGGTCGATGATGGGAATAATGTTACCGTCAGAATGCTTGATGGTATAAATGCCCATATCCCGATAGCCGGCGATGAGTTTTTGCAGGTAAGGGGCAACAAATTCCGAGAATTGTGTAGGGCTGAGAAACGGTCCCACGTTCAGGCAATAGTCGGCACATAGAGCGGCGCCGTCGATGAGTTCCGGACGGTTATGGAAGGTGTTGTAATACTCCTCCAGTTTCCGTTTGACCCGGTCATCCGCCTCATTCTTCATATCCTCCGGTTGGTCCATCATGCGGTAGGTAAAATCCAGCATATGGTCACCGTCGGGCACGTCATAGGTCGCATCCCCATGAAGCATGAGGAAATATTTGTCACCGGAAATCTCACGGATCTGTTCCAGGATCGGAACCGAACGTTCAGGGGTCTCATGCACGAAAATGGCGTTGTGTTCGTACTTTTCGGCGGTCATTACGTACATTTTGGCAATGTCTTTGTAATGGGCGGCTTGTTCCTCTTTGGACATTTGATGCCATTGGGCAAAATGCCGTTGGCTATGATGCACCATGCCCAACGCTTCCATGGTAAGGAAGAACACCAGTTCAAAGGTGGGGACGCGGCCGGTAAGGGGCTGACGGTCAAGAGCGGCCATAAACCGCTGACGAGGGGTCATTTCAGCCATGGAAAACACTCCTTAGAACTCCAATTTGCTGTTGATATAAGCAACCAACTGGTCGATGGGCAACCGGATCTGTTCCATGGTATCCCGATCACGAACGGTCACACAGCCGTCGTTTTCCGATTCAAAGTCATAGGTGATGCAGAAGGGAGTACCGATCTCATCCTCCCGGCGGTAACGTTTGCCGATGGAACCGGCTTCGTCGTAATCCACCATAAAGTGTTTGGACAGCATTTCGTATACTTCCCCTGCTTTTTCCCCCAGTTTTTTGGAGAGGGGCAAAACAGCGGCTTTAAAGGGAGCAAGAGCCGGATGGAAGCGCATGACCACACGGGTGTCGTTCTTCTCTGCATCCACCACTTCTTCATCATAGGCGTCACACAGGAAAGCCAGGAAGGAGCGTTCCACACCCAAAGAGGGTTCGATGACGTAAGGAACATACCGTTCGTTCTTTTCCTGGTCAAAGTAAGACAGGTCTTTGCCGGAGGTGTTTTGATGTTGGGTCAGGTCGTAGTCGGTACGGTCGGCAATGCCCCACAGTTCGCCCCAGCCGAAGGGGAACAAAAATTCAAAGTCGGTGGTGGCTTTGGAGTAGA
>CAYLYC010000205.1:0-2061 GCA_964387715.1 uncultured Eubacteriales bacterium
GCGCTGGTGGGCGCAATGAGGGGAGAACAAAATAATAAAATCGATAAAATTAGTGAAATGGATAATTTTTTCATAGCATTATTCCTCGAAGTATGGTATACTGGGGAAAACCCACGTTTTATTCAGTATACCATCTTTGCGTGTAAATGAAAAGAGGAAATTTTGAAAGGGGGACATTTTTATGATTTATATTACCGGTGATATGCACGGCGAAGAAGAGCGCCTGTATGAAAAACCCCTGCGGAAATTAAAAGAAGGGGACACCCTGATCGTGTGCGGTGACTTTGGTTTCGTGTGGGATAACAGCCCCCGGGAACAGAAGATTCTGGAGTTTTTAGGCAGTCGTAAATACAACGTTGTGTTTGTGGACGGTACCCATGAAAATTATGATCTGCTCAACCGTTGCCGTATGACCGTTTGGAACGGCGGCAGAGTGCATCGTGTTTCCGGCAATCTGCTCCACTTGATGCGGGGACAGATCTTTACCATTGAAGGGAAGACCTTCTTCACTTTTGGGGGCGGCGAAAGCCCTGACCGGGATATGCGTACCGAACACGAGTCCTGGTGGCGGGAAGAATTGCCCAGTGCCGAGGAAATGGCAGAAGGGGCGGAAAATATTGACGATGCCGGCTGTAAGGTGGATTATATCATCACCCACGAGCCCCCCTCGCTGGTGAAATCCTCCATGTTGCTCCGTCACGGTGAAGCCGACCGGGTCAACCGTTTAAACGGGTATCTGGAACAACTCAATCGGGAATGTCAGTTCAAACATTGGTTCTTCGGCAGTATGCACGAAGACCGTCGGGTCACGCCGGTACATACGGCGGTGTTTCACCAGGTGGTCAACCTGGACGATGTGGAATAACGGCTTTTTGGTCAAAACATATAAAAAATTTGTGTAAACCATACCGGCATTTTCACAGAAATTGTTGTGTTGTGTGTTGACAATTCCCACAATATATGGTATATTGTATTCAATGGGCAAGAGTCCTTGACGGTTGAACAGGGAGCACCCTGGTAGGATTTTTGCATACGATATTTGCCGACCGTCTGGGCAGCCGGAGTATGCACCTCTGCTGCCTTTTATTTTGCAAAGGAGAATGAACCATGGAATATGTTGGTTGGAAGGGGTTTCGTCCCGGTCATTGGCAGGAAGCCGTTGACGTGCGGGATTTTATTCAACTCAATTACACTCCCTATACCGGTGACGAAAGTTTTCTGGCTTCTGCTACCCCCAGAACCCTGGAACTGATGGACCGGTTACAGGAATTGATGAAAAAAGAACAGGAAGCCGGCGGTGTGCTGGATGTGGATGCCACCCGTGCCTCCTCTTTGTGCACCTTTGAAGCCGGTTATCTGGATCAGGAAAAAGAACTGATCGTTGGGCTTCAGACCGATGCTCCCTTGCGCCGGGGTGTCCATCCCTTTGGCGGCATTAAAATGACCCGTAAGGCCTGTAAGGCATACGGCTATGAAGTGTCGGAAAATCTGGAGCGGGAGTTCAAATACCGCACCACCCATAACGACGGTGTGTTCCGGGTGTACAACAAAGAGATTCGGGCTGCCCGTCACGTGGGCATTATTACCGGTCTGCCGGATTCCTATGGCAGAGGACGTATCATTGGGGACTACCGGCGTGTGGCATTGTACGGGGTAGACCGCTTGATTACTGAAAAAGAGCGGGATAAGGATGCATTGGGCGCACAACCCCCCACCGGCGAAACCATTCGTGCCCTGGAAGAAGTGTACCAGCAGATCACCTTTCTGAATTTGCTGAAAGATATGGCGAAAATGTACGGTTACGACATTTCCCAGCCCGCAACCAATGCCAGAGAAGCGGTGCAATGGCTGTATTTCGGCTATCTTGGTGCCATTAAAGAACAAAACGGCGCCGCCATGAGTTTGGGTCGGGTCAGCACCTTCCTGGATATTTATTTTGAACGGGATCTGGCGCTGGGTCTGATCACCGAAGAAGGCGTCCAGGAACTGATGGACGATTTCGTGATGAAACTGCGCATGGCACGGATCTTGCGCACCACTGAATACAACGAGTTGTTTGCC
>CAYLYC010000206.1:0-2036 GCA_964387715.1 uncultured Eubacteriales bacterium
AGCGGCCTTTAGAGTCGGAGTCTAACGCTCTATCCAGCTGAGCTACGGGCGTAAATATGACAGCCCCGCTATTATAACACAGGGGGCTGTATTTTGCAAGAGCATTTTTCAAAAAAATTAGCAGTTAAATTGATTCATTGCCTGGTCGGTTTTATTTTGCACCATCAAGGTGACCCCATCCACCGCCCGGTCAATGGCATCCGCCAGTTTGAGCTCATCCTCTTTGGAGATGCGCCCCAACACAAAGTCAGCCAGATCCATTTGGGGGTGGGGCTTTGGACCGATACCGATCTTCACCCGGGGGAAGTTATCACTACCAAGCCGCTGGATGATGGATTTGATGCCGTTGTGACCGCCGGCAGATCCTTTTTTTCGGATACGCAAATTGCCGGTGTCTAACGAAACGTCGTCAAACGCCACAATGATCCGTTCCGGCGGAATCTTGTAAAAGGCGGCTATTTCCTGCACCGAATCACCGGAGCAGTTCATAAACGTTTGGGGCTTAACCAGCAGGCAGCGAACACCGCCGATCTCTCCGTCGCCGTACAATGCCTTGAATTTCAGTTTTTTGACCGAGCAATTGGTTCTGTCTGCCAGTCGGTCGATCAACATGAAACCCACGTTGTGACGGGTGAGGGTGTATTTGTCACCGGGGTTGCCCAGACCAACGATGATGAACTGGGGTGCACCGGTCGCTTTGCGAAATTTTGAAAACATAAGGGTTATACACCAAACATGGTGGACATGGGCTTGTCTTCGTAAATGCGCTCAATGGCTTCCGCAAAAACAGCGCCAACCGGCAAGGTAACCATCTTGTCGATCTTCTTTTCGTCGGTCAGGGGAACGGTATCCAACAATACCACTTCCTTGATCACGCTGTTTTGGATCCGTTCTATGGCAGGACCGGACAGAACACCGTGGGTAGCACAAGCGTAAACCTCTTTGGCACCGCCTTTTTCCACCAATGCGGCAGCAGCGTTGCACAGTGTACCGGCGGTGTCGATCATATCGTCCACCAAAATAACCTTTTTATCCTTAACGTCACCAATGATGTTCATAACTTCACATACGTTGGCTCGTTGGCGGCGCTTGTCCACAATGGCAATGGGAGTATCCAGCCGTTGGGCAAAGTTACGGGCACGGGTTACCGAACCAAAGTCAGGAGATACCACCACCAGATCGTCATGATCGGCGGCGAATTTTTGAGCAAAATAAGGAGCCAACAGCGGCACACCCAAAAGATGGTCCACAGGAATATCAAAGAACCCTTGGATTTGAGCGGCGTGCAGATCCATGGTAAGCACACGGTCAACACCGGCAGTGGTCAGCAGGTCAGCAACCAATTTGGCAGAGATGGGATCTCTGGATTTTGCTTTCCGATCCTGTCTGGCATAACCAAAGTAGGGAATAACAGCGGTGATACGGTTAGCGGAGGCACGGCGCATGGCGTCGGTCAAAATAAGAAGTTCCATCAAATGGTCGTTCACCGGGTCGCAGGTCGATTGAACAATAAACACGTCCGAACCACGAACCGATTCATGAACCGACACGGCGATTTCACCGTCGCTAAAGGTTTTTACTTCGCATTTGCTGAGTTGTAACCCTAAGGCAGAGGCAATGGCTTCTGCTACAGCCGGATTGGAATTGGCAGTAAAAATTTTTAAGTCTTTACCATGAAGATGCATTGGAATAATCCCCCTGTTTTTAGCAATATGATTACATAATCTATTTTACAGCATTCGCCATTTTTTTCAAGTAAAATTTTGCCGGAAACACAAACAATTTTGAAAACAGTTAATATTACCAATTTTTTCGCCTGTAACAACCCAAAATTTTATCGATTTGATACTGGTATTTTAAAGTAGAATTTGTTATAATGTTCCTTGAGTGATTTTTCCGTAGTGGAAAGTCATCCCAAATTATGTAATCATTTGAAATGATAGAATATGGAAAGGATGTTAAAACAATGAGCTACAAGTATGTTTATCTGTTCTCTGAAGGCGACGCCACCATGCGTGAACTTCTGGGCGGTAAAG
>CAYLYC010000207.1:0-2028 GCA_964387715.1 uncultured Eubacteriales bacterium
CCAAAAGTTCACATTTTAAAGCATACTGTCCTTACGAAACCGTGGCATATGAACCGGTGGTTTGTAATTTCAATGAAATTCGTTAACAATTATGCGTTTTGCAGGGACATTTTGGCATAGGCCTGGGCGATATTCAAAGCATGGTCGCCCATTCGTTCAAAGTCGGTAAGCATTTCGGAATACAAAATACAACCCTCTTCGGTGCATTTGCCCTCCCGCATTCGTTGCAGATGGTTCTCCCGATTTTCCTCGGTCATATCGTCGATCTGTTGTTCCAGGGCGGCGATCTCCGACAGCCACTGGGCAACGTCCTCCCCATGGTGGAGGATCTTGTCAATGGCGCTGTCCACAATGGACTGCATTTCCATGATCTCCTCCCGGGCATCCTGGGAAAACACAATGTTCTTTTCCTTGATCACCTCCACATAGCCGCCGATGTTCAAGGCGTGGTCGCCAATGCGCTCGGCATTGCCGGAGATGAGGAAATACTGTTCGGTATCGGCAACGTTTTGCCCACTTCCGCTATGCACCAGGGTTTGGGAAACGAATTGGGAGATCTCTTTATTTAAGGTATCCAGTTCTTCTTCGGTTGCTTCGGCGGTTTTCAACAACTCCCCGTCGGTGTTAAGCACTGCCTGGAAACAACGGTTCACGTTTTCTTTAGCAAGGGTGAGCATCCGGTGGATCTCTTTCCGAAGAATATCCATGTGAATGGCAGAGAAGCCAAGGGTGGTGCTACCCCGGGTGTATTCTTCCCGCAGGGCAGACAAGGGGCTGATCCCTGCCGTTCCCGCTTCTTGTTTGTCCGGCAAGATCTTGTTGGCAAATTTCGCCAACAGCGTACCCACCGGCAACAGCAACAGGGTGGTGGTCACGTTAAACAGGGTGTGCATATTGGCGATCTGCGCCATGGGGTTATCGGGTGTAAAGCCCTCAACCACCTGGATCAACTGGGGTACCAGCAAACATACTGCGGTAAACACCGCCGTACCGATAAGATTGAAGGTCAGGTGAATAATGGTGGTTCGTTTGGCACACCGGTTGGTACCGATGGAAGCCAATACTGCGGTGATGCAGGTACCGATGTTTTGACCAAACAGCACGAACACGGCACTGGAGAAGGGAATGAGCCCCTCGGCTGCCAAGGCCTGCAGAATACCAACCGAAGCAGAGGAGGATTGGATCACTGCGGTAAACACAGCACCCACCAGAATGCCTATGATGGGATTGCTAAAGGTGGTCATCAGGTTAACAAAGGGTTCGTACTCCCGCAGAGGGTTCATGGCACCGCTCATGGTATCCATACCGATAAACAAAATACCAAATCCCGCCAGAATCAGGCCCAGATGATGAATCTTTGGCTTTTTCATAAACACAATGGCGGCTACCCCCAAAAAGGCAATAACGGGAGCCAGGGCGCCCACATCCAGGGAGATGAGCTGACCGGTAATGGTGGTGCCGATATTGGCACCCATGATGATCCACACCGCTTGGTTGAGGGTCATCAATCCGGTATTTACAAAGCCCACCACCATAACGGTCGTGGCAGAGGAGGATTGAATCACCGCTGTAATAACAGCCCCTACCAGCACCCCTAAAAAGCGGTTGGAGGTGAGTTTTTCCAGAATTTTTTTCATTCGGTCGCCTGCCAGTTTTTCCAGACCGTCGCTCATCATTTGCATACCGTACAAAAACAGCGCCAGTCCGCCCAGCAGACCTAAGATAATGGCTGCAACATCCATACTATGTTTCTCCTTTTTATGGGTTATTTCCCTTAATTTCGTCCTATAAAATTATAGTCCTCACCACCGATAACGGTCAAGTTAAATGATTGTTAAATGAATGTTAAAACCATGTTAAACCCATCAGAAATTTTTCAGGTTGCACAAAACAGTGCAACCTTTTTTGTTTTCTGCCCCATACACGAAAGGAGAACTGCTATGAAAGAAAAAGAACTGCTGTTTTGCCAGTATTATTTGCAAACCGGCAACCCCCGGGAGGCCGCCGCCAAAGCCGGCTACCGATTGG
>CAYLYC010000208.1:0-2024 GCA_964387715.1 uncultured Eubacteriales bacterium
CAAATGAAGGTGCACTTCCTGCCATGTGGGAATCGTGTTTAGGAACTTGCGGAAGTTCTTTATTTGCAAATGTGGAAGATTTAATGATAGATTTAAAATCCCAACCTGAATATAAACAATATTTCATATAAAGCAAAAAACAAAGCACTTCGTGAAGAAGTGCTTTATGATTAGTAATCTTTCTTATTTTTTACGGCCATTTCCCCGACGGGAACTTTGGCCTTTTTTCATGCCGGAAATTTTTTCCTCGCTGGATTGCTTGTATTTCATCAGCATATCCTCAAAGGCCGCATTTCCGCTTTTGACCGGCGTCCAATCTAAATCCGGGTTGCCTGTAAACACAGGGGCTTGGGATTTGGGTTGGGGTTTGGGCCGGGGAGCAGAGCGGCGGGGAGGGGTATCGCCGTCTTTATCTTTATCCATTGGATGAAAAGACCGGGCAGGTGCTGTCTTTGGAGCAACAGGACGGGGTTTTGCTTTTTTCATACTTAAGCTGATTTTCCCATCATCACCGATGTTGATAACCTTGACCTTTACCATTTGCCCTTCTGAAACGAATTCGGTAATTTCGCTAACAAACACATCTGCCACTTCAGAGATGTGCACCATACCGGATTTGCCTTCAGATAACTCAACAAAAGCACCGAATTTTGTAATGCCGGTGACTTTTCCTTCAACAATAGAACCTACCTCGAGTTGCATAAAAAACCAATGGCCTCCTTGAAAATTGGGTTAATTACCCGTTGTGTCAATATAAACCGTTTCATCCGACCGCACATAGCCGTTTTCACGCAGCGTGCGCTCGATCAAATCATCATAAGAGCCATCGTCCAACAAACGGGTCAGTTCATCATTTGTCATCTGCAATTCCTGTTGTTTGGCTTGCAGTTCCTTTAATTCCTGACGGTTGGAGGACAGACTGATTTGATTTGTGGTTAAATTGATGATGCTATACACAATAAAGAGAAGCAATACGATTTTAATGAAAAAACCGCCGGAAAGCGAACCTGATTTTTTCACGGTATTACCTCCTTCACATTATAGACATGGGTATTATACATCAAGGTCTATATCATTTGCAAGAGGTTTTTTACGGCTTTTGAAAATATTTTTTGTTAATTGATAAAACCGGTATAAAAGGTGAGAGAAATTACGGAAAAATCGATAAAACGGATGTAAGATCCATTTCAAAACGGCAAAGCACCATCGGTATACGGTGGTTAATCCAATGCGGATCCAAGGACTGACAGAAAACTTGATAAGAGCAAATCCCACCAGCATTGCCAACAGCGGAAAAAGACGAACTTCGCCGTTGCATCGCACCAGTAAAAAGCAATAAACCGCCAAGGAGAGAAGAAAAAAGTAGATCACATCGATCCCGGTAATATACCATATGTTATGCCGAAACACGCAACGGGTGGTGTAAAGAAGGTCGTACACAATACAGGCAACACAGCCAAAAAGGATGCCGAGTCCAAAGGTTAACAGTTGACCGGAGGATTCTACCTGTGTAAATTCAGTTAGCATTAGCGGAAGATCCGGCGAAAAAATCCGCCTTTTTCTCTTTCGTCAGTATACATCAGTCCGTAAATGTTGCCGGTTAATTCAATTTCACCGATTTCGGTATTCAGCCGTTCAATATGAAGCCCTGTTCCTTTTACCGTCATTTCACCCAGATCGGTATATAGAATCACCGTTTGCTCGTCAAAACGATCCACATCAGATACACCGCTGACCGATAGTGTTTTTCGGTTTTCCATGATTACATTGTGTGTTCTGTTGACCATACGCTTGTCTTCCGCCATATGAGTTCCTCCTAATGATATGTGTAATACATACTTATGGAATGGGATAGGGGGATATGATAGATTTTTTATGAGAAATATGAAAAAGCAGTTGACAAATTGATGTAGGTTTGATATAATCACTTTTGCAGTTGCGAGAGTGCTGGAATCGGCAGACAGGCACGTTTGAGGGGCGTGTGTCATATGGCGTACGGGTTCAAGTCCCGTCTCTCGCACCAA
>CAYLYC010000209.1:0-1985 GCA_964387715.1 uncultured Eubacteriales bacterium
CCGATCATGCTAACGCATATCGGTGGTTTTTAACGCAATATTGTGCCAAAAGTTCGCATTTTAAAGCATACTGTCATTACGAAACCGTGGCATACTCTTACCACTTTTTGGTTATATCAATCCAATTCCACGCAACAGGGCGGTAATCAAAAATAAACTTACCATAGAACCAACCGCTGTCCACACCACATACTGACGTGCCAACTCATCATCACCGCCAATGGATGCCGCCATAATAGCGCTGGAAACCGCCACCGGTGAACCGAACAAAGCGATCAAAGCGCCGTATTCTCCGGGTCCGCAATTGATCCAGCCAAGTTGATGGCAAAGATAAGCGGCGGTCAATCCGATGGCCGGGGCGAGCAGTAACCGAAAACCGGTGCCCAACAGGATGTTGTTCAACTTGCCCCGAACCGAGGAGAAATCCAACAAACCGCCCATGACGATCAGTGCCAACGGACCGGAACATTCGTGCAACCAGGTAATGGCTCTATAAAGAAAAGGCAAATCACCTGCCAGGGTAAACACCGGAAGGCCGTTGGCATCGGTAGGCAACAAACTACGGATGAGCAAACATACAAGTCCTGCCGCCGCACCGATAATCAGCGGATTTTTTATAATATCCAGTATCATCTTTTTAGGGGAATGTCCTTGTTCTCCCCCGGCATACCAGGTGAGGATAATAACAGCCAACACGTTAAACAAGGGAATGGTAAAGCCGGACAGCACCGCCGCCATCGCCGCACCGGAAGCACCACCCAAGGATTCTGCCAAGGGCAGACCGATAATGGCAAAATTCGAGCGGAAGGTGCATTGCACGAACACGCCCTTTGCATCAGGGGAAGAAACAAACCATTTTGAACAAAGCAGGCCCAATCCAAACAGGATCAAAACAACCGATAAACTGAAAAGCACCAGAGGCCAGTTGATGGAGCGGATGCTATCCACCTCGTACACATTATGAAAAATGGTCATGGGTAACAGGAACTTGAAAACCAATTGATTCCCTAAATGCAGAAAATCTTTGCTTAAAAACTGTTTTCTTGCCAGGATATACCCTAACAACAGCAACAACAAAATGGGCATGACCGCATTAAACGCAAACATAAATACCGAAAACACAAACTCTCACCTCGCTTTTAATTGTAACACAGTTTCCTGAATTTGCAACAAAAAAACTCCCATATCGCCTGGATATGGGAGTTGATATTGAATGATTAGAACAGGCCGGTAATAACGCCCTTTTCGTCCACATCGATACGCTGTGCGGCAGGTGCTTTAGGCAGACCGGGCATGGTCATAATATCCCCGGTCAGCACAACGATAAAGCCGGCACCGGCAGACACCTTCATACTGCGAACCGTAACGTCGAAGTTTTCCGGCGCACCCAGTTTCGTGGGGTCATCGGAAAAACTGTACTGGGTCTTGGCTACGCAAATGGGCAGATTCCCGAAACCCATTTGCTCCAGTTGTTCCATTTCCTTACGGGCTTTGGGTGTTAAGATAACGCCGTTGCCACCGTATACTTTTTGTACAACCCCATTGATCTTTTCTTCAATGGACAGATCTGCCTCATAACTAAAGTGGAAATCGGGGGTTTCTTCTTCGCAAAGACGAACCACCTCTTTTGCCAGTTCTTCGCCACCTTGACCGCCTTTTGCCCATACATCGGACAACACCACGTTTACACCCATGGTCTTGCATTTATCAATAATGAAGTCCACTTCCGCATCGGTGTCGGTGGGGAAACGGTTGACCGCCACAACGCAAGGCAACCCGTAAACGTTCTTCATATTGGAAACATGGCGAAGCAGGTTGGGAATCCCCTTTTCCAAGGCAACCAAATCTTCTTCACCCAGTTGGGTTTTTGCCAGGCCGCCGTGCATTTTGAGGGCACGGATGGTGGCAACCACCACAACCGCAGAAGGGGTAAGACCTGCCATGCGGCATTTGATATCTAGGAATTTTTCTGCCCCAAGGTCAGC
>CAYLYC010000210.1:0-1916 GCA_964387715.1 uncultured Eubacteriales bacterium
AACGCAAGCCGTTCTTGCGTGTTGCGCACCCGGTGAGATAATGGTATACTATATACAAGGAGGGACTCGCAATGAAAAGAATCGTTTGCTTTCTTTTATGTATGGCTTTGATCGGCGTGTTGCCCGTATTTGCAGATGAAACAAATTCTTTCGCTTTACGGGAGGTGTATCAGCCGGATACCAAAATCATTTTACCCCCTACGGTGGTTGAAACGTTGAAAACCGCCCAGCAACTCACCGACCTTCAAGTGGACGAAACACCGTCTCAAGCGTTGCAATTTGCTTTGAACGAAAACAATAAGGTTTCGTTAGAGGAGGTTGAAATAGAGTTGAGCCAGGTGCTGGACGTTTGTGCAGGTAACATCCTTCCGGTCATTGAACTCAACGAAAACGGCGGCGAATGGTTGGCGTCCTTATTAAAACAACGGGCAGAGAGTGACCTGTTTGTAGTTTCCCGGAATGAATCTCTGTTAAAAGCTTTTATGGATTACAAGTTGCCTTGCGTGTACGGTATTTATAAGGCAAACGTTTTGGATGATATGGAAACCGTCGCTAAAAAAGCACATAGTGCCAACGCCAATACGGTTTTGTTTTCCTCCATCCATCAAATTTCCTCCCAGCAGGTTCGTGCCCTGCAAAGCCGCTTTTTAACCGTATTTTTGGATGGATCGGTGGTAAATGATTCCTTTTCGGTTCGTCAAGCAATAGACACCGGAGCCGACGGTGTGGTGGTAACCCAGGCGCAGGTTGCCTATGATCTGTATGCTGTTCCTGCCAAGGGTTCCTACACCCGCCGTCCTTTGGTGGTCGGTCATCGAGGTTTCCCCACAACCGCTCCCGAAAACACGGTAGAGGGAATGAAGGCGGCCTTTGATGCCGGTGCTGATGCGGTGGAATGTGACGTGTATTTAACAGCCGACAACCATGTGGTCATCAACCATGACGGTAATTTGTCCGGGTATACCACCGACAGCTCTGCCACCGCTTCGGTGGAATCGCTTACCAGAGAACAACTGAAAAACTACACCTTAAAAACGGTGGGTGAATACTCCGAATGCAAGATTGCCTTTTTGGATGAAATGTTCCAGGTGTTAAAGAACTATCCTCAAAAGATGCTGGTCATAGAAATCAAAACAGGGAACTCTGCCGTGGCACAGCGAATCTATGATTTGGCAAATGAATACGGTGTGTTGGATCAAATCGTTATTATCAGTTATATTGCGGCTCAGTTAGAGGTCTGTCGGCAGGTCATGCCGGAGATCGGTACTTCTCTTTTGTTTACCCCTTCCGGCGATGCCAATACGGTGATCCAAAACACGTTGAACGCCATTAGTACATTACCCGCCTTTGCCAGTCCCCAAGGCGGCTCTATGACCGCTCTCATGCGTGAAATGCTTTATTGCCGTGGGATTGCCTGCAACGTGTGGACCATTGACGGAACCGTGGCGTTAAAAAATCAGGTGCGGTACGGTGCGATGCACCTAACCACCAACAACGTAAACTTGGCCGCCGAGGTGCGAGATGCCTTGACCGTTTCCACA
The DNA here is from genome assembly GCA_964387715.1 of uncultured Eubacteriales bacterium. Classification (GTDB taxonomy): domain Bacteria; phylum Bacillota; class Clostridia; order Oscillospirales; family Acutalibacteraceae; genus UMGS1484. The sequence goes on from CAYLYC010000210.1 coordinate 1,542, forward strand.
TCCGATGATTTTTGGGGAGCGGCTGATTATACCATTCCCGTGTTCGGCGATGTGAACAGCGACACCAAGGTGGATGCCTCTGACGCATTGATGGTTTTGAAATCTGCGGTTGGCAAACAGGAATTGACCGAATATCAAACGGTCATTGCCGATGTGGATGGGGACAATGCCATCAATGCTGTGGATGCCCTGTATATCCTGAAAAAGGCAGTGGGAAAGATAGCGGCTTTCCCTGTTCAACAATAATAATTATCCCCTTCCTCCTAAGCGGCCCGATTTTGCCTCGGCAAGACCGGGTCGCATCATTTTATTGAAAAAATGTTTAGGAGAGAAGGGGATAGCATTGAAAAAAGCCACCTTTGTCGGTAGACAAAA
>CAYLYC010000211.1:0-1908 GCA_964387715.1 uncultured Eubacteriales bacterium
ATTTTGCCGCCAAGTATCCCGATATGCCCGAAAATATTGCTAAGGCGGGTCCGAATAGCTAACAGTTCAGAAGACGGCCGTGTTAGCGAAATGAAACAGAATAAAAACTAAATACAAATCATAGGGACAGGTATCGGTTCTTTTGGGAGCCGATACCTCTTTTTTCAACAAAAATTGACATTGAGTTGAAGTTCAGTTGCACATCGTTGATTATACTGCGTTTATAATGTGGATTAATGGAGCCGAAAAAATTGCTATCGCATTCAAAGAGGATATGCCTAAAACACTCGTCGGTAAGGTGGCATACCGTGTTTTGGAAGAGGAAGAAGCAAAAGCACAGAATGGTGCAGCAGTATAACCGTGTATATCGTCATTGCGAATAAATTTATGTTCCACACCCAAAGGTTACCCCGTTGAGTATGCCGGGTTTAGTGAAAAAGAATCCAAGGACGAAGAGTAAGTATGAAAAAGGTGTCGCATTACTGCGGCACCTTTTTTCGTCGTGTATGTTTTTTGTATTGCGTTCTTTGATATTGTTGGAGGTTTAATCATTTTGTTCACTCCAGAACCTTTTTATCACTGCCTCGTATCCGTCTTTATCCACAAGATAACTCATACCGTGCTCGGCACCGGGTACGATAAACAGTTTTTTTGGTGCCGTGCAAGACTTGTAATTTTCGTAGGTCATTTCCACAGGCACAAAATGATCGTCCGTGCCGTGAATAAACAATACAGGCACTTTGCAATTTTGCACCGCCTCAATGGTAGAAAAAGAATCAGAGGATACTTGGATCCGTTTTTCACAAATATCCTTTGCCGCTTTGCTATAAAGCCCGTATGGAAGGTGGAAGTTGTTTTCCAGCACGTGCTTCCAAATCGTGTGCGGAGAGGTAAAGGCACAGTCCGCAACAATACCTTTCACGTTTTCAGGCAGTTCAAATCCTGCTGTCATTAAGACCGTTGTCGCACCCATCGAAACGCCGCCGAGATAGATCGGTAACTTTTCTTCGGTACGCTCGTTCACCCAACCTATCCAGTCAAGGCAATCATAGCGTTCCAATAAACCGAAGCCCATATACTCACCGCCGCTGTTGCCCTGACCGCGTTGCTCGGCGAAGAGAACGGCGCAATCGGTTTCGAACCAAAACGGGGCAATGACACCGAAATCCTGTGACCAAGAGGAACGCCAGCCGTGCATAGCGATAATGATTCGTTTTGCATTTTCGGGGCAGAACCAGTGACCAACAAGTGTGGTGCCGTCCTGTGCAATAATCTCTACCTGCTCGTGCTGGGTCTCTTCGAGCACCTTGGCAGCATCCATAATGACGGCAATCGTTTCCGATAGGTCATTGGAGGACATCAATTTTTCTTTGTCCTTGGCGGCACTTTTCGGGCCTTCACGGTCAAGGGCGAGTTTCATAAGATACTTGGTTGTATAATGGTAAGCTACACCGATTGCTGTAGCACCGGCTACGGCAATGCCCGAACTTATCAATATATTTCGCGTACTTTTTTTCATATTGCAAATCCTTTCTGCTCCCTTTCATGAGCCGTTTTTCCACACCCCGGAACACCGCAACCTTGCCGTTGACCTGGAATGGTTGTCTGCGGATATGCCCCCGCGTAACGCATGAATGATATCCTATCTGATCGTTCCGATCTTCTTTTGTATCTGCTCCATTTGGTTATCAAGCATTGCCGCTGACTCGGCACATTCACGCAATTCTTCGGTGATTTCCTTCGACACTTTTACGTCTTTTTTATAACGGATCTTATGCTCTAAACTTGCCCACCAGTCCATCGAGATGGTGCGGAACTGCACTTCCACCTTCATCTGCCTTTTCTCATCGTGAAGGAAAATAGGAATTTCAACAATTAAGTGCAAACTGCGGTAACCGTTGGGCTTGG
>CAYLYC010000212.1:0-1902 GCA_964387715.1 uncultured Eubacteriales bacterium
TGATGCCCTGGATGATGCTTTTAAGAAGGCAAGAGAAACCAAAGGGATGCCCACTGCTATTATTATGACCACAGTTAAAGGTAAAGGCGTTTCCTATATGGAAGATAAGGCCTCTTGGCATGGTTCTGCTCCCAATGATGAGCAATATGAAATTGCTATGAACGAATTGAAAGCCGCATTGGCAGCGTTAGAGGCATAAGGAGGGTATTGACATGGCTGAAATTAAAAAACAAGCAACCCGTGAAGCGTATGGCGAAGCCCTGGCTGAAATCGGTGAACAATATGAAAATCTTATTGTTTTGGATGCTGACCTTTCTGGCGCAACCAAAACCGGAACATTTGCAAAAAAATATCCCGAACGGTTTTTCAACTGCGGTATTGCCGAACAAAATCTGATCGGTGTTGCCACCGGTTTGACCATTGCCGGTAAATTGGTATTTTGCAGTTCTTTTGCTATGTTTGCCGCCGGTCGTGCTTTTGAACAAGTACGTAATGCCGTTGGTTATCCCCATAACAACGTAAAAATTGCCGCTACCCATGCCGGGTTGTCGGTTGGTGAAGACGGCGCAACCCATCAATGCAATGAAGATATCGCTTTGATGCGCACCATTCCCGGTATGACCATTTTGAATCCTGCTGACCCGGTGGAAGCGAAAGCTTGTGTTCGTGCGGCAGCGGAATTTGAAGGTCCTGTATATCTCCGTTTTGGCCGTATGGCTGTAGAACCCTTGTTTGATGCTGATTATAAAGTTGAGATCGGTAAGGGTGTTACCTTGCGTGACGGTTCGGATGTTACCATTATTGCAACCGGTTTGATGGTTGGCATGGCATTGGAAGCTGCCGAAACCTTAAAAGCGGATGGCATTTCTGCCCGTGTGATCAACATTCATACCATTAAACCGCTGGATACCGAATTGGTCATTCAAGCCGCTAAAGAAACCGGCGCTGTGGTTACTGCAGAAGAACATTCCATCATTGGCGGTTTGGGCGGTGCTGTTGCCGAAGCGTTGGCAGAAACCTGCCCTGTACCGGTTCTGCGTGTTGGTGTTGAAGATAAGTTCGGTACTTCTGCTCCTGCTGCCGAAGTTTTGAAAGCGTATGGCTTAACACCCGAAACCATTGTTGAAAAAGCCAAAAAAGCGATCGAACTGAAGAAATAATCATTTTTGTTGTAATGGGAAGGGAACTGCAACTGTTCTATTGCAGTTCCTTTCCGTTTTTCATAGAAAAGAGGTGCTTTTTTGAATAAGGTATTAAAAGAAAAGGCATTAAATTTGCGTAAACAAATCATTGATCGTGATTTTTCCAGGATGAACCGGCAACAACAAGAAGCAGTATTTGCGGTTAACGGACCGGTTTTGATTTTGGCCGGTGCAGGTTCGGGGAAGACAACGGTTCTCATTAACCGAATTGCCAATTTGTTGCAATATGGCAACGGATATCATAGTCAGGATCTTCCGGAGGTCATTTTGCCGGAGGATATTGCGCTGATGGAGTCAAAAGTTCAGGGTGATCCGGTGGATGAAGCCCGGCTTTGCCAATTAACGGCTGTTGACCCGCCTATGGCTCACCAAATCTTGGCGATCACTTTTACCAACAAAGCCGCCGGTGAATTGAAAGAACGGTTGCGGTTAAAGTTGGGCGATACGGCGGACGGTATTTGGGCGTTGACCTTTCACTCCGCCTGTCTTAGAATGTTGCGTCGGTTTGCCGACCGTATTGGGTATACCAATCATTTTACCATCTATGATACAGACGATTCCAAACGGGTCATCAAGGAATGTCAAAAGGAACTGAATTTGGATGACAAAACCTTCCCGTACCGTATGTTGTTAAACGAAATCAGCCGTGCCAAAGACCGGTTGATCTCCCCCAGAGAATATGCGGAAAATGCCGGTGATG
>CAYLYC010000213.1:0-1872 GCA_964387715.1 uncultured Eubacteriales bacterium
GACACCACTTTGGATATTGTATCCAAAGAACCCGGCGCCGCTAACGGTGTGGAAGACCTTGTAGATTTTTACGAAGCAGTTCAAGTAAAGATCTACGTTGCATACGATGACTATTATGCCTATTTCTACGTTGATGTGATCGACCCCAACATCCCCAGCAGCGTTACTATGGCCAACGGCACTGTGCTGGAAGGCGCTTCCCAATACCTGGATGGTATTGATTTCTACGTGGACACCGATACCATGTCCTGTGACGGCAACTTTACCGACAACATCAACACCTACGAAAATGCTGACTGTCACTTCCGTCTGACCGCTCACGATTTTGCAATCACAGACTTTTTAGATCGCCCCAAATACACTTTGGATAATGAAGCCGATACAACCACCGGTGCTTACTTTAAAAACACCGACAACGTATACCCCTTCTATCAATATGACGATCGGGGCGACTGCATCGGGTATGGTGTAGAAGCACGGTTCCCCTTGGCACAACAATACGACAGCATGTATAGCGACATATATTTCAACATTGCTGTTAATAACTCCCCCACAGAAAAAGACCCCACCAGATGCGCTATTACCACCGGTAAACGTTGGTGGTTGGCTTATGATACCGGTAAAACCGTATTTTTGGATTACCCCAATCCTTTCCTGGAAGTCCAATCTTCCGGCAATCTTTCCAAGGTGAAAGCCCTGATCGCCGGTTTGCCCGAAACTCCCACTTTGGAAGACAGAACAACCCTTAACGAGATCGATGCTCTCATAGGCGAAATGACCGATGCCGAATTGGAAGCACTGACCGAGCAAGAATACACCAAATTCTGGGAAGTTGCTGCCGCCGTTTACGCACTGGAAATTACCACCTACATGGGTGATATCAACATGGACGGCTCTGCCAACGCCGGTGACGCCTTGATGGTTCTGAAATATGCAGTTGGTAAGGAAGAACTCGACGATGACCAGATGTTCTATGCTGACGTTAACGTTGACGACAGAATCGACGCTGGTGACGCCTTGGATATCCTGAAATATGCTGTTGGTAAATTGGATCAATTCGAAGCAGTAGATTTCTACCTTGGTGAATAATCTGACACAATTGAACCGTGGTATGCTCATTTGCATACCACGGTTTTTTATTGCTTTTTTCAATCATCGGTTGTATAATAACCATAAGAAAAGAAAGGAGCGGATCATCATGAATTCCTTTTCATACTTTACCCCCACAAGGGTTGTGTTCGGCCGGGACACCCATCTGCAGGTCGGCAAACTCATTGGAGAATACGGTTATAAAAAAGTGTTATTACACTACGGCGGCAACAGCGCAAAGCGATCGGGATTGCTGGACCAGATCCAAGCATCCCTCCGTGAACAAAACATTTCCTACGTTACGCTGGGCGGTGTGGTGCCCAATCCCCGTCTTTCTCTTGTGTACCAAGGAATTGAACTGGCAAAAAAGGAACAGGTCGATTTCATTTTGGCGGTAGGTGGCGGCAGTGTTATTGATTCTGCCAAAGCCATTGGATACGGAGCCACCAATCCCGGAGACGTATGGGATTTTTACGACCGGAAACGCCATGCCACCGCTTGTTTGCCCATTGGAACGGTGCTTACCATTGCGGCGGCAGGCAGTGAAATGAGCGATTCCTCGGTTATCACCAAGGAAGAAGGGGGAATTAAACGGGGCTACAGCAACAACCTATGCCGTCCTGTTTTTGCGGTGATGAATCCCGACCTGACCTTGACGTTGCCGGATTATCAGACCGCCTGCGGATGCACCGATATACTAATGCACACGCTGGAACGGTACTTCCCTGCCGGCGACCATTTGGAGATCACCGATGCTCTTGCAGAAGGGCTGATGCGCACGGT
>CAYLYC010000214.1:0-1871 GCA_964387715.1 uncultured Eubacteriales bacterium
GTATGCTTCCCAGCGATGTCATTGACGGTTTACCTTCTCTGTTCTTGGAAATCGAAGAGCAGTAGGTGGTATTTTGAAAGGAATACAAAAGCAAACAGCAACATGGATGGTCCTGTTGATGTTTTTTGTTGGTTGCAGTAATCAAACACCCCAATGGTTGACCTCCTACCAGGGCGAATTTACCCTGCAGTATCAACAGGAATGCTTTACCGGGCAGTTTATCCGCAATCACATGGGATGCGGCCTGTTTGAAATTCAGCAACCGGATGCCTTGACCGGCTTTACCGTAACCGTACAGGATCAGCAGATCCAATATACCTTCCGGGATATGGAACTGCAGGGTGATGGGGAGGACTTTCCGGTAATGGGGGTATTCCCTTTGGTGGTGAACCTATTGGACGATGCCCAAAAAAGGGAAGAGAAATCACCGGATTACGAAGATGGGCAGACCATCACCTATCGGGGTGAGACTTGTGGTATCGGTTACAGCATTACCTATGATAAAAGCAAAAACCATCCCACAGTCATTGAAACAGACAATGGAATGGTTTTGGAATTTACGAATGTGAGTCCATACGAGCCAGTTGGGTAAGAATGGTCTGGGCTAACTGCTTGTAGTCGGAAACCAGTTTGCCGCCCCCTTGGGCAAAATTCTCTTTGCCGCCCCCTTTACCGTTATAAATGGCACACAGCAGATCGCAAATTGTGCGGCAGTTTTGTCCCTCCGCTTTGGGGTGGGAGGCGCAGAAAAAGGATAAACTGTCCTCCTTGGTGTAGATCACAATGGCGGTAACCGGTTGGTCACGGGTCAAAAGATTCAGCAGTTCTTTGGCTTCCTTGGCAGAGGTGTTGTCCAAAAGCGCCAGTACGTAAGGGGAGGATCCCCGTTGATCCAGCAGTTCTTTTGCCTTGTATGCCGCCAGTTCTTCGGTTTTGCATTTCAAATGATAGTGGGCGGTCTGCAGGTCGTCTTTCAATCCCTTCAGACGAGCGGGAAGAGCGGTGGGTTCGGCGGAAAACAGGGCAGTAACGGTGTGGAGGATCTGGTTTTTTTCTTGTGCATCCCGCAGGGCACGGTTTCCGCATAAAAAGGTGATTCGGGTGCCGCCCCGGTTCTTTTCAGCGGCGGTAATAACGATGCTCCCAACTTCGCCGGTGCGGGCAGTATGGGTGCCGCAACAGGTGCAAATATCACCGTCTTCGATCTCTACCACACGAGGGGTTTCGCCCCCTTTTGCCGAAATTTTACGGGGGGATCGTTTCTTCAGTTCTTTTACACTCTGTTCATAAATGTGAATGGGTTTGTTTGCCCAGATTTCCCGGTTGGCAAACAACTCGCCCTGTTTGAGTTCATCGTTGGTCATGGGGCGGTCAAGGTCGATGGTTGCAAAGGTATCGTTCATGTGAAAACCCACGTTCACAGCGCCAAACAACTTCCAAAATCCATAGGAAAGAATATGTTCGCCCGTATGTTGTTGCATGTGGTCAAATCGTTTGTCCCAATCAAGAGAAAGGGTCACTTCCTTGCCAATGGGCAGAGGAGCATCGCAACGGTGTACGATGGTATCCCCATCCCACACAGTATCCATTACAGTTACGTGGTCAATTGTGCCGGTATCGCCCGGTTGTCCGCCGCCTTCAGGGAAAAACAGGGTCTGGCTGAGTACCACGTTGTAACCGGATGCAGCCGGTGTACAAGCAGTTACCGTAGCAACCGTCTGTTTGCAATAGGGATTGGAATCAAAAAGGGGAGTGGTCATTACAGTTCCTCCTGGTTGGTAATAAGTAAAAATCCCTCGAACTTGCGTTCAAGGGATTTTTGGTGACCCGTACGAGAATCGAACTCGTGTTACCGCCGTGAAAGGGCGGTG
>CAYLYC010000215.1:0-1870 GCA_964387715.1 uncultured Eubacteriales bacterium
GGTAAACGTAACCTGCGAAACCGGTCCTCACTATCTGGTGCTGTGTGATGAAGATCTGCAGGAGGAGGGTCGATTCAAAATGAATCCGCCTCTGCGCAGTAAGGAGGACAAGCAGGCGTTGATCGAAGGCCTGTTGGACGGCACCATCGATATGATCGCCACCGACCATGCGCCCCACAGCGCAGAAGAAAAAGCCAAAGGTCTGGCGGGCAGTATGATGGGCGTCGTTGGCATCGAAACCGCGTTCCCGGTGATGTATACTCATTTTGTAAAAACCGGTCTGCTCACGTTGGAACAACTGCTGGATCGGATGTGTTACGCCCCCAGAAAACGGTTTGGCTTACCGCTGGATGAACAAAAGGACTTTTGCGTGTACGATTTGAACAGCGCCTATACCGTTGACCCGTCCGGCTTTGTTTCTAAAGGGAAAAGTACGCCCTTTGAAGGAATGGAAGTGTACGGAAAGTGTTTGCTCACGGTGTGCGGCGGCAAAGTGGTGTGGAAACACCCGGATTTTTCATGGGAGGGACTGGAGTAATATGACCCAAGGAATGTATACCATTACAGAAAATACACCGTTAACCAAGTTGGTTTACCGCATGGTGCTGCGAGGGGATACCTCCGGCTTGACTGCACCCGGTCAGTTTGTGAATATTAAGTTAGAAGGTAAGTTCCTTCGTCGCCCCATTTCGGTGTGCGATTATGATGATACGACCATCACCTTGCTTTACAAGGTGGTAGGGGAAGGCACCGAGCAAATGAGTGCTATGACCGCCGGACAAACCCTGGACGTACTGGTTGGTCTTGGCAACGGATTTGATTGCAGTAAAAGTGGAGAACACCCTGTGCTCATCGGCGGCGGGGTGGGTGTTCCCCCCATGTACCGCCTGTGCAAGGATTTATTGGCACAAGGGAAACCGGTACAAGTGATTCTTGGCTTTAATACCAAAGATGAAATATTTTATGAAGAGCAATTCAAGGCGTTGGGCGCTGACGTGTTTGTGGCAACCGCTGACGGTAGTTACGGCACAAAGGGTTTTGTGACCGACGTGTTAAAGAATTTGGATTACACCTACTTCTACACCTGCGGACCGATGCCCATGTTCAAAGCCATTGAGGCCACAGCAAATACCTCCGGTCAATATAGTTTTGAAGAACGGATGGGTTGCGGATTTGGCGCGTGTATGGGTTGCTCATGTAAAACCAAATACGGTAACAAACGCATCTGCCGGGACGGCCCGGTGTTGGAACGGGAGGAGATCATATGGTAAAAACCAATGTGAATTTATGCGGTTTGGAATTGGATAATCCGGTGATACCTGCCAGCGGTACATTTGGGTTTGGTTATGAATACGCAGAACTGTACGATATCAACCAATTGGGTACCTTTTCCTTTAAGGGAACGACCCTGCATCCCCGTTTTGGCAATCCCACACCCCGTATCGCCGAATGTCCCATGGGCATGATCAATGCGGTTGGGTTGCAAAATCCCGGGGTTGAAAAGGTGATTGCAGAAGAACTGCCCAAACTGGCAGAATGTTTTCATAAACCGGTGATGGCCAATGTCAGCGGCTTTTCCCTGGAAGAATACGCGGAAACCTGCCGTCAGATCGACGCTTGTGAACAGGTCGGCTGGTTGGAAGTGAACATTTCCTGCCCCAACGTGCATGGTGGCGGTATGAGTTTTGGCACAGACCCTGCCATGGCGGCTCAGGTGACCCGTGGGGTCAAAGCGGTTACCACCAAACCGGTTATCATCAAACTTTCACCCAATGTGACCGATATCGTTGCCATTGCCAAGGCGTGTGAGGAAGCGGGTGCAGACGGCATCAGTTTAATCAACACCTTGCTTGGTATGCGCATTGACCTG
>CAYLYC010000216.1:0-1781 GCA_964387715.1 uncultured Eubacteriales bacterium
GAGGAAACCATGGGCATAACCGTTTCACCATCGGTAAAGGACAGCACCGAAACCTCCGGACCGGTTAGAAATTCTTCCACTACGATTTGATTGCCGCTTTCACCGAAGATCTTATCTTCCATCATGGAGTGTACCGCATCCAACGCTTCTTGGCGGGTGGTTGCAATCACAACCCCTTTGCCAAGCGCCAGACCATCGGCTTTGATCACCGTAGGGATGGGTGCGGTTTGCAAATAATCGGCGGCATCGGCGGCCTTGTCAAACACCGCATATTCCGCAGTGGGAATTCCGTATTTTTTCATCAGGTTTTTGGAAAACACTTTACTACCTTCGATGATTGCGGCTTTCGCATCCGGGCCAAAGCAAGGAATGCCGATGGCGTTCAGCGCATCCACACATCCCAAAACCAAGGGATCATCGGGTGCAACAACAGCGTAATCAATGACGTTTTCCTTGGCAAATGCCACGATTTTATCAATTTCCTTTGCACCAATGGGCACCAGGGTGGCATCCTTTGCCATACCGCCGTTACCCGGCAAAGCGTAAATGGTTTCCACTGTCGGATTTTCTTTCAGTTTTTTGATGATGGCATGCTCACGGCCGCCACCGCCCACAACCATAATATTCATACGTACACCTCAAATGGTTATTTTATTCGTAAATGGGGAATGTTTCGCAAAGGGCCATAACTTCACTACTGATACGGTCTTTTACATTTTCGTAATCGCTGGCGATCTCTTTCATCCAGCCGGCAATTTTCACCATTTCTGCTTCTTTAAAGCCACGACTGGTCACAGCAGGCGTACCCACACGGATACCGCTGGTAACGAAGGGACTTTGAGGATCGTTGGGAATGGTGTTTTTATTCACGGTAATATGAACGCTATCCAGACGGGCTTCCATCTCTTTACCGGTAATGCCAAAGGGTTGCAGGTCGATGAGCATCAGGTGATTGTCAGTACCGCCGGAAACCACACGGAACCCTTGTTTTACCAATTCCTGTGAAAGTACAGCGGCATTTTTCACAATTTGGGTTTGATATTCCTTAAATTCCGGTTTCAGCGCTTCACCCAAAGCAACGGCTTTAGCGGCAATCACGTGCATCAAGGGACCCCCTTGAATACCGGGGAAAATGGCTTTATCAATTTGTTTGGCAAACTGTTCTTTACACAAAATCAAGCCGCCCCGAGGACCACGCAGGGTTTTATGGGTGGTGGTTGTAACCACATCGGCGTAAGGAACGGGATTGGGATGAAGCCCGGCGGCAACCAAACCGGCGATATGAGCCATATCCACCAGATAGTAAGCGCCAACTTCATCACAGATTTCACGAATTTTAGCAAAATCAATGGTGCGGGAATAGGCACTGGCGCCGGCGATGATCATTTTGGGTTTGCATTCCTTGGCGATACGCAACATTTCATCGTAATCCAAGGTTTCGGAGTCATCAGAAACGCCGTAGGAAACGATGTTAAAATATTTACCGGAAATGTTCACCGGAGAACCGTGGGACAAGTGACCGCCATGGGCAAGGTTCAAGCCCATTACGGTGTCCCCTTGTTCCAACAGGGCGAAAAACACCGCCAGGTTTGCACTGGCGCCGCTGTGAGGTTGCACGTTGGCATGGTCAGCCCCAAACAGTTTGCAGGCACGCTCTCTGGCAATATTTTCCACAACGTCTACCTTTTCACATCCGCCGTAGTAGCGTTTACCGGGATATCCTTCTGCATATTTGTTGGTGAGTACCGATCCGGAAGCCAACAGAACCGCTTCGGAAACAA
>CAYLYC010000217.1:0-1780 GCA_964387715.1 uncultured Eubacteriales bacterium
GTTGTATCGGTGGATTCTCAGGTATCTCAAACCCAGTCATCTCAGCCGGAAAGCACCCTGTCATCTTCCGCCCCGGCATCCTCGGTAACCGGTGGGGCTTCATCAACCGCCACGTCCTCGTCGGCGTCCTCTGCCGCCGCTTCTACCGTGGAAACGCTGGTGAAAAGCGTTAACAAAACCGAAATCGTTTCCTACACCACGCGTCCCACCTACGCTTCGGTTCAAAAAGAAATATACGCTTTGCAACAGGCCTACCCCGAACTGATCTGTGTGTCCTCCATCGGTACTTCGGTGCAAGGACGGGATCTTACCGTGATGAAGGTGGGTAAGGGTGTGGCAAAGGGCTGCATTGTCGCCGGTATTCACGCCAGAGAGATGATCACGGTCAGTTATACCATGCGGTTTGTGGAGGAGATCTGTGCCGCCTATACGTCCGATTCCGGTAAATTCGGGGTATACGATGCGGTGAATCTTCTGGATTCCTATACCCTGTACATCGTTCCTTTGTCTAATCCGGATGGCTTGGAAATCATCAGCGGCAGGGCAACCCCCAATGTGACCATTACCTATCGTAAGGATAAGGTCACCGGCAAAATGATGGATATTTCGGATTATAAAGCCAATGCAAACGGTGTAAACCTGAATAAAAACTTCCCCCTACTGTGGAGCCAGATCAAGGAACAATATAAAACCCCCGGTGCGGAAGGGAACAAAGGGTCATCCGCCGCCAGCGAACCGGAAACCAAGGCGTTGATGGGGCTTTGTAACGACAATGATTTTATGTGGATGACCTCCATGCACGTTCGGGGGGACTGTGTGTACTGGTCGGATACCACCAACCCCTCGGTGGGCGCTTCCTCTGCGCTGGTGCAAAAACTAAAGACCCAATGCGGATTTTATGTATGCCCCACCTCGGATGAGGTGGATGGCTACGGCGGCGGTTTTGAAAACTGGTTTAGAGAAACCTTTAACCGCCCCGGCTTTTGTGTGGAACTGATGCCCCTGGATATTAAGGTGACTCCCTTATCCAACAGCAATCATACTTACTTTGATACCACCGTGCGGTGGGATAAGACCTATCGGGTGTTTCCCATTATGATGATCTACGGTTATATCAAGTAGAGCAATGCGGCGAGTCCGTAGCCGCAACCTGCTCCCAGCAACCACCAACCGGTGGCCAGAACAGCCCGTTTTATGGTGCGGTATTTTCGCCGTTCTTTCACCGAAAGGGTCTGATAACTGGGCGGTTTACCAACGCTTTCCAGTAACCGGTCGGCCTCTTTTTGCAAATGTGTTTCTTTGGCATCCTCCCATTTGGGACGGACGAATAACAGCGCCCGCTCAAAATATCGGTTGGCAGGATTGGCAACTTCAATAATGGTGTGATTCACGCCTTTAATCAAGATAATCTCCCCCTGTTGTTACTATGCTGTTCATAGTGTTGGCAACAATGGGGCAAAATAATCAAGGTGGTGGAATTTGTGGCAACAATTTTATTTGGCGGCAGTTTTGACCCGGTGCATAACGGCCATTTGGCAATGGCAGACTGTGCCGCAGCGTTTTTGCCCCAGGCAACCCTGCTTTGGATTCCCGCCGCCTGTTCACCCTTTAAGACCGGCTCTACCCATACCCCGGCCCATCACCGTTTGGCAATGTGCCGGTTGGCGGCAGAAACCCGCCCTAATATGAGGGTGAGCGACCTGGAAATGACCATGGAAAAACCCAGTTACACCGTGCGTACGGTGGAGCGGTTGCAACAACAGCATAAAGACGATTACTT
>CAYLYC010000218.1:0-1771 GCA_964387715.1 uncultured Eubacteriales bacterium
TGAAAGAATTGCTTTCCCTGATGTGTCCGGTGCACGAAGAACCCAATCTGATTGGCGCACGCTGGTCCAAACTGCTGATCAATGCCACTTTTTCCGGCCTGGGAACGGTGGTTGGGGGCGTGTTCGGTGACGTATCCGAAAACAAAGCCGCCCGTAAGGTAGCCATTCGTTGTATGAAGGAATGTATTGACGTGGGCAGAGCGGCTGGTGCTGAATTTGCGCCGGTGCAAGGTAAAAATATTACCGCTTTGTTCTATTATACAAACCCGCTGAAACGGGGAATCGCCACCATGCTCATTCCCATTGCTATGAAAAAGCATCGGGATATCCAGCCCTCTATGCTGCAGGACCTGGAAAAAGGCAAACCCTGTGAGGTGGATGCCATTAACGGCGTTGTGTGCGCTTGGGGACGGAAAACCGGTGTGCCAACACCCATCAATGATGCGATTGTGGAAATCATCAAGCAATGTGAACAAGGTGGGTTAACCCCCGGCGCAGAGAATATTCATCTCTTTGACCGGTTGCTGTAAATAATGAAAGGACGGATTGCAGAATGAATACCCCAGATGCTAAATATGAAGCGCTATTTACCCCCTGGAAGATCGGCAACGTGGAAATTAAAAACCGTATCGTAATGTGCCCCATGGGGGGTACATCCCTGTTCGGTTGGTTTGAACTGGGCGGTTGTCACTTTGATAAAGAAGCGGCAAAACTGTTTTTGGAACGGGCCCAGAACAACGTGGGGCTGATCATTCCCGGTATTGCGCCCCTGCGGGATACCTTTTGGGGAAAATGGCTTTGGCAAAACCCGAAAATGTTTGAAGAACTGAAGGTTTTCATGGACGAGATCCACAAAACCGGCGCCAAACTCTTTGTTCAACTCACCGCCGGTATGGGGCGTTCCTGGGCAATTACCGAATTGGTTGCGCCCTTACATAAAAACAAGTTTACCCGGGCGCTGATCAAACCGGTGATCGACACCTCCCATGAACTGGCGTCACCCAGTCCTCAACCCTCCCGCTGGGCCCATGATATTGAATGTCCCGAAATGACGGTAGAGCAAATTCACGAAATTATTGAGGCGTTTGCCAAAACTGCCAAACTGTGCCGGGATGCAGGTGTGGACGGGGTTGAAGTCCATGCGGTTCACGAAGGGTATCTGCTGGATCAATTCGCCATTGAATTTTTCAATAAACGCACCGATGATTACGGCGGAAGTTTTGAAAACCGCTACCGTTTTGCGGCAGAGGTGGTTCGTGCCATTAAAGAGGAATGCGGTGATGATTTCCCGGTTTCTCTCCGCTATTCGGTGGAATCTAAAATGAAGGGCTTTTGCCAGGGCGCCATGCCGGGCGAGGATTATACCGAGGTGGGCAGAGCCATGGCGGAATCGGAAAAAGCCGCCAAGTATCTCCAGGATTGCGGTTATGATATGCTCAATGCGGATAACGGTACCTATGATTCCTGGTATTGGGCCCATCCGCCAATGTATATGCCGCAAAACTGCAATTTAGCAGACGTTGCCCATATTAAACAATTTGTGGATATTCCGGTGGTGTGCGCCGGCAGAATGGAACCGGAGGTAGGCGCAAAAGCGGTTGCCGAAGGACAAATTGACGGGGTGGGGATCGCCCGTCAATTCTTGACCGACCCGGAATGGGTCACCAAACTGATCGAAAGCCGGCTGGAGGATATTAAACCCTGTATCTGTTGCCATAGCGGTTGTTTCAACTTTTCCTCCTCCAAGGGTCACGCCAATACCCAGGATCTG
>CAYLYC010000219.1:0-1738 GCA_964387715.1 uncultured Eubacteriales bacterium
AAGGATTTTCGGCGAGTTGTGGAGGATTTTCTATCTCCAAAACCATACTTCCTTACGAAACCGTGGCATAAAAAACATTCCGTTTTTTACAGCCATTTTTCTATTGTTTATTCAGCACTTTTTTCTGCCAGGATCTTTGGTGGCACTTGGGACATTTCATATACCGTGTTCGGTTAATATGCATTGCCCACAGAACGCTGGAAAAGGTGGGCACATAGCGATGATGGCATTTGGCACATTGGTAATACCCAGCCACCTGTTCGATTTTTAGCGCATAGCCGATCCCCACCACAAAGGGAATCACCCCCGCAAGGATCAGCAGGATTCGCAACCAATTTTCCATAGAACCGTAGGCGGCAACATAAACCAGCGAAATCATTAGTACGCTGACCAATACGCCGATAAAGATCTCTAACGACAGCAACCGTTTGTCTGCCTCTTCCTTTTGCTTCACCATATCCAGCAAATTGTTTTCCAATGCTTGATTGTAGTTTTCCATTGTGACAACCTCCCCACACAATAAATCATTAACGCTGATGCTCAACACATGGCACAGTTCCAGCATGATAGCGGAATCGGGCATCGCCCGTCCCGTTTCCCATTTTGAAACCGCCCGATCGGTAATATTCAGTTTTTCTGCCAATTGCATTTGGGTCAACTGTTTTTCCTTTCTGCAATGGGCGATAAACCGTCCGATTTTTACCTGATCCATTTTGGTTCCTCCTTTCGATTACAGTATAGGTTATCCTGCATCAAAAGTCACCATACCGTTGGTTGAGTGGGAGGTTTTGGCGCACTACCTGCGGTTCGGGTGATTACTTGGCTTCCGGATCCCGTGTGGTCAAAAAAGCGGTGGCTCGTTCCAGAGAATCCCGGGAATTGCCCCAGTCCGCATCCTCGGTGTTGTTGCGGTAGTCGTACATATCGCAAAAATGCTTTACATCGCTGTGTAATTCCTGCAACGCCGCCAGGGTGATCCTGGTCAGATCCTCTTTGCACAGCGCCCGATATTTTTTAGAAAGGTTTTTGTCTGCCGCCTCGGTGAGCAAGGCGTAGTGAGGCAGACAAAACTGGGGTTGCGCCCCAAACAACTGCCGGAACTCCCGGTCGTTTTCATATAAGATCATCGTGTTGCGAACGAGTGCCTTCATAGAGGTTTCGATCTGATTGCACACAAAGCAGGAATCGGTCAACCGCTCCCCTGCCTTGCCTTTGCCGGAATTGGTGGTAAGCAGTCCCCCGAACACCTTTTTCTCAATTTCTTTCAAATGGCTTTCCATCATCAGCGCCACCGAAAGCCGGTTGCGACGGTGTAACATCTTTTTATAATGGGTAAAACAAAACCCCTCTTTGTTGGTTTGAATACGCACGTCCGGTTCCATCATGGCAGCACCCATAATGTACTCCAGCACCCGTTCCTCCAACATATCTCTCATCCGGCAAATGGGACAACCGTCCTTTGGCTCAAACACCTCTGCCACCGGAATACTGCAAATATCTGAACGCATACAACTTCTCCTTTTTGGAAAATCTTTTCTTTATTGTACCGATTTATAAGGACTTTGTCAATCGCCCACCGTAAACCGAAAAGAATTTTTCGGAATAAAATCGATTTTTTTGAAAAAAACACTTGACAAACCGGGGAATAATATATATAATGATTGAGCGTCAATTTGATGAATATGGCCTGGTAGTTCAGCTGGTTAGAACGCTAGCCTGTCACGCTAGAGGTCGTGGG
>CAYLYC010000220.1:0-1729 GCA_964387715.1 uncultured Eubacteriales bacterium
GGCAAATACGGTGGAAATGCGGGTACCTTTTTTGATGGAACCCTCGTCCTTGATGGAGTAGAATTTCCCTACCATTTGGGGTAAGCCCCAAGTGCCCAGAGAGGTAAGCATAACCACAAAGAACAGGAAGATGGGGTTGGGACCAAACATAGAGGTGTATTCACTGCCGGCAACCTCTCCCAGAGATTTTACCGCTTGGGTAAACCCGCCGTTTTCCACCAGCACAGCCACAATTACCGTAACAATACCAACCAACATGATGATCCCTTGAATGAAGTCATTGATGGCCGTTGCCATGTAGCCGCCGAAGATAACGTAGATCCCGGTCAGCACCGCCATGATCACAACAACCACCCAGTAATCGATGGCAAACACATTGTTGAACAAGGAGGAAAGACCGTTATACAGCGAAGCGGTATAAGGAATGAGGAACACGAACACGATGAACGAGGCAATCACTTTCAGTTTTTTGGAATCATACCGTTTTTCAAAAAAGTCAGGCATGGTCTTAGACCCTAAATGCTGGGTCATAACACGGGTACGGCGACCAAGCACCGTCCAGGCAAGAAGCGAGCCGATAAAGGCGTTGCCAAGACCGATCCAGGTGGACGCCAGGCCAAAGTTCCAGCCGAACTGACCCGCATACCCTACGAAGATAACTGCGGAAAAATAAGACGTACCAAAAGCGAAGGCAGTCAGCCACGGGCCGACTGCACGGCCGCCTAATACAAAACTGTCAACGCTTGTTGCGTGTTTGCGACAAGCAAGACCAACCCCGATCATCAATGCGAAAAAGCATACAAGCATGGGGATGGCAATCCACGTTGTGGTGGAGATTGCGGCGGTTACGGGTAACATAAATATCAACCTTTCTGCTTTAGTGGTTTAAAGCGATGAATTTCACTATGTCACATTTTAGCACTTTAAAGCGTGTTTGTCAAGGGGTTTTTGAAAATTTCTCTATGAATTTTCCGTGCAAAAAGGTTGACACAACTGCTTTAAAGTGGTAAAGTAATATATAGCTATTTTATATGTAAGAGGTAAGTTATTATGACCATTGTTCATTTACTGGAACGCAACGCCAGAGAGTTTGGCAATGATACTGCTTTGGTTGAAATCAATCCGGAGCAACCCGAAACCAGACGGCTCACCTGGCATGAATACGAATTGGTTGAACCCACCCACCGTGTCCCCCACTACCGTCGGGAGATCACCTGGGAAGTGTTTAACGAAAAGGCAAATCGCTGTGCCAATATGCTGCAACAAAACGGCATTGGCAAAGGAAACAAGGTTGCTATTTTGCTGATGAACTGCATCGACTGGCTGCCCATTTATTTTGGCATTCTCAAAACCGGTGCATTGGCAGTACCCTTAAACTTCCGTTATTCCTCGGATGAAATTGATTATTGTCTGGATTTAGCCCAGGCGGATGTATTGATCTTCGGCACGGAATTTATCGGCCGTGTGGAAGCAGTTGCCGATAAGATCAGCAAGACCTGCACCCTGATTTATCTGGGCAACAGTTGCCCCGGCTTTGCGGATGATTATAACGACCTGATCTCCGAATGTTCCGGTTCATTCCCTGAATGTACCTTAACCGAACAGGATGACGCCGCTATTTATTTCTCCTCCGGTACAACCGGATTCCCAAAAGCCATTTTGCACAACCATGAAAGTTTGATCTTCTCCTGCAAGGTGGAACAAAATCATCACAGCCAAACCAAGGACG
>CAYLYC010000221.1:0-1705 GCA_964387715.1 uncultured Eubacteriales bacterium
CATGGATTTAGCCCATCCGGTATCGGAAATGGTAAAATGCAACCCTTCCGGATCCACACAATGCCAATACTTGGCGGTGTGGAAGTGACCAAGGGGATATTTGTAGTTATGCGTTGCGATTTTGGGATAACCGGTTGTACCGGAGGTGAAGAACATGAGCATCAGATCATCGCCACAAGGGGTATCATCCGTGCGTTCAAACACATCGCTGAACAAACGATAATCCTCATTGAAATTACGCCAACCCTCACGGGTACCGTTCACGATGAGTTTGTTAACAACAGAGGGGCTGTTGGCACAAGCCAGATCAACCTGGTGAGCCGTATCACCATCTGCGGTACAAATGACCGTGTTGATTCCGGCGGCATTAAACCGATATTCAAAATCGTGTTCCTGCAATTGATTGGGCGCTAATACAGCGATTGCGCCAAGCTTATGTAAACCAAGAATGGCAAACCAGAATTGGTAGTGCCGCTTCAAAACCAGCAGAACCCGATCCCCTTTTTTGATGCCAAGGGATTTGAAGTAGTTGGCACAACGAGCTGACTCACGCTTCATATCGTTAAAGGTGAACCGGCGTTCCTCTTTGTCACGGCTAATGTGCAACATAGCAAGTTTTTCCGGTTTTGCCTCTGCAATGGCATCTACAACGTCATAGGCAAAATTGAACGTTTCGGTATTTTTGAACTCAATTTTGGTGGGAGTACCGTTTTCGTTCTTTTCAACGATGGTGTATTTACGATAAACCCGGTCAGCCCGCATATCAGCGGTACGAGTTGCCGAAGTCAGCGCTTTTGTGGCGTTGGTACGGCTATCGTCGATATCCGGTTTCAGAACGATGGCATAAAACGCAGCGTCCTTCCCGTTAACAGCAATCATGCCGTGAGGGGTATCACTATCGTAATATATACTGTCGCCAGGACCGAGGATCTCGCTATGTTCCCCGATTTGAACCTTAATTTGTCCTTCTAAAACAATATCACATTCCTGACCTTCGTGAGTGGTCAAAGGAATATCCTGATGTTCTGCTTCTTCGCTGTATGCACATTTTACATAAAGCGGGTCAGCAATACGATTCATAAAGGGAGCGGCTAAGTTAAAGTAAGTAAGACCGTGGGCTTGTTCAATTTTTTGACCCAATCCGTTTCTGGTAACCGTATAGGAACGAAGGGTGGGACTCACACCGCCAATGATATCGGTAACGTCAACGTTAAACGCCAATGCACAACGGTAAATGAAAGCGAAGTTCAGATCCCGCAATCCCTGTTCACATTGAATATACTCCTGTTCTGACACATCGGTTTTTTGTGCCATTTCAGCCGTAGTCAATCCTTCGATTTCCCGCAATTCACGGATACGACTTGCCATTTCCCGGATTTTAATATCCAGACCTGTCATTGAATTCATAACGAACCTCCTGTTTGGGGGCAAATTAAAAGCTCGCCCCAAAGATATGATCATCCTTGAGACGAGCATAACTTTGTACGCCCGCGGTACCACTCAAATTGCGGAATAACCGCCACCTCTTGGGTTCTAACAAACCCTATGCGTTAACGCAGCAATCACGAGAAGGTTCTACTTGCCGGAGCTTTCTTCCTTCCAGCTCAGAAGCTACAAACGATAAATTCAACATTCGTGGCTCGCACCAACCGCCACTTCTCTGAAATGTGAGGTTTCATCGCCCTCTTCATCATCGCTTTTATAT
>CAYLYC010000222.1:0-1691 GCA_964387715.1 uncultured Eubacteriales bacterium
ATATTCCCCAAAGTCGTGTGTCCGGCAAATGCTCTGGATCACTTTTTCTTCTCCGCAATGAAATCCCAGCAAATCAATGTTTTTGTAAGAGAGTGCTATCTCCACGGCATCTTTTGCCTGACCGGTTTCAATGGCAAGACCAAACTTGGAATCCACTTTTCCGGTAGATACCGCTTCATAGGTGTGAGTATCAATGCCGGGGGTCAACCGCAATAAGATCTGCTGACGAATCCCCATTTCACCTGCAACCCTGTTGATACAGGCCAGTTCATGAAGATTGTCTACCACAAAAACGCCAACACCTTGTTGCATGGCATAAACAACGTCTTCATCGGTTTTGTTATTACCGTGATAACAAATTTTTTCTGCAGGAAAACCGGCAGAGATGGCCGTATGGATCTCACCGACCGAAACAGCATCCACTGCCATGCCTTCTTCCTTCATGATACGGTACATTTGCTTGAAGGATGCGGCTTTGCCGGCATAAATCACCGAGCATTTGGTGCCAAACTGCTCCTGCATTGCTGACAAATACATTCGGCAATTATAGCGGATACGGTCAGCGTCCATCAGATACAAAGGTGTGCCGTATTGACCGGCCAGTTCGGTTGTATCCTGACCGGCAAACAATACGTGTCCTTCGTTGTTAATCGATATATTATCACAAATCATAGTAAAAAACCTCTGGTAATTAAAGTAAACCCAGTTCCTTCATCAATCCCAGCATTTTTTCTTTGTTACCCTCTTCCATAGGAGTTAAGGGCAAACGGATGGTGCCATCGCAGAAGCCCATGGCTTCCATAGCGGCTTTTACAGGGATGGGATTCACTTCACAGAACAATGCATTGATAAAGGGAAGCAGATCCAATTGAAGTTTTGCACTGCCTTTGATATCACCCTCAAAGAATTTGCGGCAAATTTGAACGGTTTCTTTAGGCATACAGTTGGAAAGCACAGAAATAACACCCTTACCGCCCAAGGAGAGAATGGGAACGATCTGGTCATCGTTACCGGAATATACATCCATTTTATCCCCAACCAAAGCAATGGTTTCAGCAACCTGGGAAATATTGCCACTTGCTTCTTTAATAGCAACAATATTGGGGTGGTCAGCCAGTTTTGCACAAGTGCTGGGAAGCAGGTTGCAACCGGTTCGAGAAGGAACGTTATACAAAATAACCGGTTTGGTACTGGCGTCAGCAATGGCAGTAAAGGTTTGAATCAAACCGTTTTGGGTGGCTTTGTTGTAGTAAGGTGTGACCACCAACATCGCATCACAGCCAATTTCACAAGCGAATTTTGTTAGTTCAACGGCATAAGCGGTATCGTTAGAACCGGTACCGGCGATCATAGGAACACGACCGGCAATGCGTTCTACTGAATATTGCAAAACCTCACGGTGTTCTGCGTCAGAAAGGGTGGAACCCTCCCCTGTTGTTCCGCAAATCACCAAAGCGTCAATGCCTTGTTCGATTTGCCAATCGATCAACGTTCCTAATTTTTCGTAATCTACGACCTTCCCTTTCATGGGGGTGATCAATGCTGTTGCTGCACCTTGAAATACCATAATTTCTCATCCTTTACATTCAGTAATTACACAAAAAAGAGCAACCGCTGTGTACGGTTGCTCTGCAAAATTCAAACCGGCAAACGCCATTAGCTGTGAATTCTTACGATAGCACTCCGCACAA
>CAYLYC010000223.1:0-1655 GCA_964387715.1 uncultured Eubacteriales bacterium
AAAGTTCACATTTTAAAGCATACTGTCCTTACGAAACCGTGGCATACAGCCATTCGTTTTAGCCAATGGTAGCATATTCTTGAATCACATCGGTGACTTCTTCCATCAAAAACTGTTCTTCCAAGCCCTCTTTGCCGCCAAAGATCTCCCACAAGGTTTCTTCGGTGTAGCCCTCCTCTTGATACAGAGCCAAATACTCCGCCAACCGTTGGTTGTAGATCTCATCGGTCACCTTGATACGTTCCCGTCCGGCAATGGCTTTGAGAACCATTTGGTGTTTTAGAATGGTTTCGGAACGGGTGAGGGCATACTCCTGAAAACTTTCCTCATCCGTCGTACCGTACATAAAGGAGGCGTAGTCCAACAGTTCCATTTCATATTCATCAGCACCGGCTTGTACGTCGGCAATGAATTCCTCTACCAGTTGGTTCAGCTCTTTTTGGGGATAGGAATCCACTACGGTGTCGTCCACCACGGTTTGCCACAGGGTATTGCGGAGGGTTGCCTCGTTTTCGGCTGCCCGTTCTTCTTTGAATTTGTCATAGAACGCGGTGCGGAATTGTTCCGCCGTGTCGTACCCCAACTGTTGGGCAAAGGCGTCGTTCAACTCCGGTATTGTGGTGCGTTCCACCTTGGTGACGGTAAAGGTGAAGGTGACGGTTTCCCCTGCGTAATCCAAAACGTGGTAATCTTCCTGTACGGTCAGATCGGCGGTTACGGTATCGCCGGTTTTTTGACCGGTCAAATAGGGGTCGATCCCGTTGACCAAAAAGTCATCCTGTCCCACCGTAACGGTAGAGTCGCTTCCTTCAAAGGCGCTAACGGCCTGCCCGTCAATGGTACCGGTGTAGTCCAGCGTAACCGCATCTCCGGTTTGAATGGCATCGGTCACCGTTTCGGTGGTGCCGAACTGGGCAATGACCTGATCCATTGCTAACAGGATCTCGTCATCGGTGGGGTCGGACACCGGATTGTCAATGGTCACCCCTTTGTAGTCCGGCAGGGTGATGTACCGTTCCGGATCGTAACCGGAAAACAGGGTGTCAACAATGGAGTAACCGGCGATCCCCACAAGGAAAAGACAACAAACCAGCAAAACCGGAATGATCTTCGGTTGTTTCATAACAGTTCACTCCTAAATTGCCACCGGCACTTTTTTACCCAGGGTATGGTATTGATAATCCTCCACCGTAAAACTGTCAACCGTAAAATCGTAGAAGTTGGTAACGGTGGGGTCTAAGGTCACTTTGGGAGCAGGGAAGGGTTCTTTGGTAAGCATTTCCTTCACCATATCCACGTGACGGTCGTAAATGTGACAGTCTGCAATCACGTGAACAAATTCGCCGGGTTTCAGTCCGCTGACCTGGGCAAACATCATGGTCAAAGCGGCATATTGCACCACGTTCCAGTTGTTGGCAGTCAGCATATCCTGGGAGCGTTGGTTCAAAATGGCGTTCAATCGATCCCCGGTAACCGAAAAGGTCATGCTGTATGCGCAGGGATACAGACCCATTTCATGCAGATCCTGGTGAACGTAAATGTTGGACATAATGCGGCGGGAACCGGGATTGTTTTTCAGGTCGTATAAAATTCGGTCAACCTGGTCAAACTCTCCTTCGGGATAGATGTGCTTGACCCCCATCTGGTAGCCGTAT
>CAYLYC010000224.1:0-1650 GCA_964387715.1 uncultured Eubacteriales bacterium
CGAAGATCGCTTCTTTATCCTCCTGCATATCCTTATTATAGGCAAGGGGAATACCTTTTAGCGTGGTAAGCAATGCCATCAAATCACCGTACACCCGACCGGTCTTGCCCCGTACCAGTTCCGCCATATCGGAGTTTTTCTTTTGGGGCATAATGGAGGAGCCGGTGGTAAAACTGTCGTCCAACTCCACAAATTTGAACTCCCAGGAAGACCAGAGAATGATTTCCTCCGAAAAACGGGAAAGATGGGTCATAATGAGAGCAAAAGCGCTCATCAGTTCCACACAAAAGTCCCGGTCAGACACGCCGTCAATGGAATTGAGCATGATCCCGTCAAAGCCCAGGGCCTGGGCGGTCATGTCCCGATCGGTGGGATAGGTGGTTCCTGCCAGGGCGCAAGAGCCAAGGGGATTGAGGTTCATGCGGTCCAGCGCATCCTGCACCCGGGTGATATCCCTGGTGAACATCATGGCGTAGGCCATTAAATGATGGGCAAAGGTGATGGGCTGTGCCCGTTGCAAATGGGTGTAGCCGGGCATGATGGTTTTGGTGTGTTGCTTGGCTTGACCCATAATGGCAACCAGCAGTTTTTTCAGCAAAGCAATGACTTCTTGCCCTTCGTCCCGCAAAAACAAACGAATATCCACCGCCACTTGGTCGTTGCGGCTGCGTGCGGTATGAAGCCGTTTGCCCACGTCGCCGATGCGACGGGTCAGTTCCGCTTCCACAAACATATGAATATCCTCGGCGGTCATATCAATTTCAAGGGTGCCGTCGCTCAGATCCCGGAGAATGTCTTCCAGGGTGGCGATGATCAAGTCGCTGTCCTGCCGGGAGATGATGTTTTGGGCGCCCAGCATGGCCGCATGGGCCATGGAACCTTTAATGTCCTGCCCAACCATTTTGCAGTCAAAATGGATGGAAGAGTTAAAATCGTCTGCTTCCTGATTCAGGGCTTTGGAAAACCGCCCTGCCCACATCTTATTGCTCATAAATTCAAAACCTTACTTGTTTTCGTTCTTTTGATTGGCTCTGGCTTGTACTTCAATGGGCAAACCAAACAGATTGATAAAGCCGGTGGCATCGGCTTGGTTGTAAACTTCGTCTTCGTCAAAGGTGGCGATCTCCGGATCGTACAAGGAGTAGGGACTCCAAACGCCGGCGTTGATCATGTTGCCTTTGTACAGTTTGAGCCGAACTTTACCGGTGCATTTTTCCATGAGTACGTCCACAAAAGCGGAAAGAGCTTCCCGCAGGGGGGTGAACCATTGACCGTTGTAAACCAGATCGGCAAAGGTAACAGCCAACTCTTGCTTTTTGTGAGCGGCGTATTTGTCAAGGCACAAGGTTTCCAATACGTTCAAGGCCTTGTAAAGAATGGTGCCGCCGGGGGTTTCGTAAACGCCACGGCATTTCATGCCAACCAGACGGTTTTCCACGATATCCAGCAGACCAATGCCGTTGGCACCGCCCAGTTCGTTGAGTTTGAGGATGATTTCTTTGGCGGTCATTTTGTTACCGTCCAAAGCAACCGGAACACCCTTTTCAAAGTCCAGGGTGATGTAGGTGGGTTGATCGGGAGCGTCGATGGGGGACACGCCCATTTCAAGGAAGCCCTTCTTTTCGTAGGTGGGCTCGTTACCGGGATCTT
>CAYLYC010000225.1:0-1628 GCA_964387715.1 uncultured Eubacteriales bacterium
GTGTCGCTGGCAAACTACGGATTGGACGCTCGTTTTGTTACCAATTTACCTGCTCACGAAATCGGACAAGCCGCAGTGAACTCCCTGCGCAAATACGGTGTTGACACCTCTTGCATCACCCGTACCGGTGAACGGGTTGGCATTTATTATCTGGAAAAAGGCGCTTCTCAACGCCCCTCTAAAGTGATCTACGACCGGGCAAACTCCGCCATTGCCAACGCAAAACCGGAGGATTTTGACTGGGATGCTATTTTTGACGGTGCCGGTTGGTTCCACTTTACCGGGATCACCCCTGCCCTGGGGGATAACGTGGCTGAGATCTGCCTGATTGCCTGTAAAAAAGCCAAGGAACTGGGCATCACCATCAGTTGTGACCTGAACTTCCGCAAAAAACTGTGGACCAGCGAAAAAGCCGGTCAAGTGATGGGCGAACTTTGCCAATACGTGGACGTTTGCATTGCCAACGAAGAAGATGCTGACAAGGTGTTCGGCATTCGTGCAGATGACACCGACGTTACCGGCGGCAAGTTAAACCACGAAGGTTACATCCAGGTGGCTCAAAAACTTACCCAGCGGTTCAACTTTAAAGCCGTTGCCATTACCCTGCGCACCTCGATTTCTGCCAACGACAACAACTGGGCTGCTATGCTGTACACCGACGGCAAAGCATATTTCAGCAAAAACTACGATGTGCACATTGTGGACCGTGTTGGCGGCGGCGACAGTTTCGGCGGCGGTTTGATCTACGCTTATATGAACGATTATGCACCCCAGGATACCTTGGAATTTGCGGTTGCCGCCAGTTGCTTGAAGCACTCGGTTGAAGGCGACTACAACCTGATGAGTGTTGCTGAAGTCAAGGCCCTTGCCGGCGGTGACGGAACAGGACGTGTACAACGGTAATGAAAAACGAACCCATTCGATTGCAAAAATACCTGTCGGAATGTGGATATTGCTCCCGTCGCAAGGCGGAGGAGTTGATTGAAGCCGGCAAGGTTAAAGTGAACGGTCACCCGGCAAAGTTGGGTGACAAGGTGCGTCTTCGGGGTGACGTTGTTACCGTTCGGGGTGAAAAAGTGACCCGCACCGAAAACGCCCGGGTGTATTTGATGCTTCACAAGCCCCGGGGCTTTGTTACAACCATGAAGGACGAGTTGGGACGAAAATGCGTGGCAGATCTGGTGTCCGACGCCCCTGCCAAGGTCTTCCCTGCCGGTCGGTTGGATAAGGACTCGGAGGGTCTGTTGCTGTTTTCCAGCGACGGTGAGTTTGTGAACCTGATGACCCACCCCAAACACCACATTGAAAAGCGGTATCGGGTTACGGTTCGCCCTCCGGTGAGTGACCAAGCCCTGCTTCAACTGGAAGAAGGGGTTATCATTGACGGGCGCAAAACCGCCCCTTGCGAAGTCAATACCATTGTGGAGGAAGACAACCGGGTGGTGTTGGAATTTGTGCTTCACGAAGGAAGAAACCGACAGATCCGCAAAATGTGTGAAGCGGTAAACCTGAATTTGATTCGCCTGAAACGCTTTGCCGTGGGCAACCTGAAACTGGGAATGTTGCCCCAAGGCAAATGGCGGTTGCTCAGCGACCGGGAGGTACGGGATCTGATCGCCCTGGCGAAG
>CAYLYC010000226.1:0-1627 GCA_964387715.1 uncultured Eubacteriales bacterium
CAACGGCGAAATCGAAAAATTGGAAAAATTCCTGGGCGGTATCCAAAACATGAAAAAAGCTCCCGTAGCCATGTTTGTTGTTGACCCCCGCAAAGAAAAGATCGCTGTTGCTGAAGCTCACAAATTGAACATCCCCGTTGTTGCTATCGTTGATACCAACTGCGATCCCGATGATGTTGACTATGTGATCCCCGGCAATGACGACGCGATCCGCGCTGTTAAACTGTTGGTTGGCGCTATGGCTGACGCTGTTATCGAAGGCCGTCAAGGTGCTGCCGGCGCTGCTGCTGTGGAAGCTGAAGCTACCGAAGAAGCTGCTGAATAATTTGTTTTGTATCAATGATATAGGAGGAAATAAAAATGGCTTTTACTGCTGCTGATGTTAAAGCATTGAGAGAAAAGACCGGCGTAGGTATGATGGACTGCAAAAAAGCTCTTACCGAAACCGACGGTGATATGGAGAAAGCAATTGATTATCTCCGCGAGAGAGGTCTGGCTGCTGCTCAAAAGAAATCCAGCCGTATCGCTGCAGAAGGTGCCGTTGTGGTTTATTCTGCTAACGGTGTAACTGCTATGGTTGAAGTAAACGCAGAAACTGACTTCGTTGCTAAAAACGAAAAATTCATCAACTTCGCCAACACTTGCGCTCAAGTTGTTGCTGAACAAAACCCTGCTGACGTAGACGCCCTGATGGCTGCTACTCCTGCCGGCTCTGATATGGACGTTACCGCTTTGCTGCACGAATTGGTACTGCAAATCGGTGAAAACATGAAAGTCCGTCGTTTTGCTCGTCACGAAGGCGAAGCTGTTACCTACATTCATGCAGGTGGTACGGTTGGTGTTATTGTTGCTTTTGATGCAGACAGTGCAGTAGCCGCTAAACCCGAATTTGTGGCTATGGGTAAAAATATCGCAATGCAAATTGCTGCTATGAATCCCGAATATCTCTGTGGGGCCAACATTTCCGCTGAAGAATCCGCTAAGATGAAGTCGATCACTGTGGATAGCGCTCTCAACAAGCCCAATACTCTCCCCATTCCCATTCTTAACGCTCTCATTGCAGAAGCAATTGACGGCAAAAAGTGGAGTGACGAAGATATCGCGATTTACCAAGGCCTTGATGCGAAGCAGAAAAAGAATTTCGTTAACTTTATTTCGAAAGAAGCTTTGGCTATTCTTGCTGATATCGCTGTTTCCAAAAAGGATGAGATTTCCGAGAACAAGATCTTCGCTGGTCTTGTACAAGGCCGTATTGCAAAGCAAGTGAAAGAGATCTGCCTGATGGAACAAGACTTTGTTCGTTCCGACCTCTTTGATGGCAATGTGGATGGCTATGTAAAATCGGTTGCCAAGGAACTTGGCGCCGACTTTAAGGTTGCAAACTTTATTCGCTTTGAAAAAGGTGAAGGTTTGGAAAAACGCAACGACAACTTCGCTGATGAAGTTGCCAGTATGATGTAATCATTTAAGCAAACCAAAAACGGCTGATGGAGTGCCATCAGCCGTTTTTCTTATGCAATACAAAAGGGAAGTGACCCTTAATCCGTTTTATCTGCGGGGCAATTCCTGACCCTTCGCCAGGGCGATCAGATCCCGTACCTCCCGGTCGCTGAGCAACCGCCATTTG
>CAYLYC010000227.1:0-1616 GCA_964387715.1 uncultured Eubacteriales bacterium
CTTCCAATTTATGCGTCAAGGATATTTCTGTGTTGATCCTTCTTCCCAAGGTGATAACCTGGTATTTAACAGAACCGTTGCCCTGAAAGACGGTTGGGCTAAAAAATAGAAAACTGGTAAAAATGTTTATAGGAGGTGCATGGTGTGTTAGACTTTAATATTGGTATTGAAAATTTCGCAAATTCCAGTGTTAACATTTGGTTTTTGTGCGCAATGGGAATCATTACGGTTTTTGTGGGTCTGATCTGCCTGATCATTGTATGCAAACTGCTGGGTATGGTTGGCGCGAAACCCCAAAAAGAGGAGCAATCCCATCAGGAGATCCTTCCTTCGGCTCCGGATGCATCCGTGGAGCAACCCATTGAAAACAAACAAGAACTTCTCGCAGCGATTTCTGCCGCTGTTGCCGAAGAGTTGGGTACGGATGTAAGCGGTATCCGCATTACTTCGTGCAAAAAACTGTAAAATTTAATGTTGAAAGGTGATATATCATGAAACAATACAAAGTTACTGTGAATGGCACTGTTTATGAAATTACATTAGAAGTTGTAGATGGCGCAGAAATTGCTGCTGCCCCTGCACCTGTTGCCCAACCTGCTCCTGCACCGGCTGCGGCTGTTACTGCTCCTGCCGGCGGTGAAGGCGAATCCATCTCTGCTCCCATGCCCGGTACGATTCTTTCTGTGAACGTTAAAGCCGGAGACGTGGTTAAAAAGGGACAGGTTCTTGCAATTTTAGAAGCCATGAAGATGGAAAACGAAATCATGGCACCCCGTGATGCTACGGTTGTTTCTGTGTCTGTGAATGCCGGCGCTTCTGTTGAAACCGGAACGGTTTTGTGTGTTTTGGCATAGACCCATCTTACATTTTAAGTGAGGGAAAAATGATGGAATCCATTATGAATTTTTTACAGGATACCGGATTTTATATGATCGCCAATGACTGGAAAAGCATTTTGATGATCGTCATTGCCTGCTTTTTAAGTTATCTTGCCATTGTAAAAAAATTCGAACCCCTTTTGTTGCTTCCTATTTCCATTGGGATGTTGCTTACCAATCTTCCCGGTGCGGAAATGTATCATGCCGAATTGTTTGCCGGCGGCCACGTGAACTGGGAATTGTTCGGCGGCGCTGATTTAATCAATACGGCGGAGATCGCCGAAGGCATGGCTGGTTACTTCCAGATCTATGAAACCGGTGAAGTGTTTCTTAACACTTCTTACCGTGCCTATTTGTTCGGTCACATATCCGGTGTTACCATTGACCAGGTTGCTTTTATTAACTCCCTGGGTCAGGTGGTCAGCCAAAGCGGCGAAGTTCTGGCGGAAAATGTGAATATCGTGATCGAAATGGCCGGCCTTACCGTTACCGACGGTGGTCTTTATATGGGCGAAGTGTTGCTTGCCAATAACGTATTCAGCATCAGCGCCGGTTTGCTGGACTATTTGTATCTGGGCGTTAAACTTGGCATCTATCCTTGCCTTATTTTCCTTGGTGTTGGCGCAATGACCGATTTTGGTCCCCTGATTGCCAATCCCAAGAGTTTGCTTTTGGGTGCTGCTGCCCAGATTGGTATTTTCATTACCGTAATCGGCGCAGTATTCCTTGGATTTGATG
>CAYLYC010000228.1:0-1610 GCA_964387715.1 uncultured Eubacteriales bacterium
AACAAAAAAACGTTCCCGTCTCTTTGTTTATTCAAAGAGACGAAAACGTAAGATCAACCCGTTTCCGCGGTACCACTCTTCTTCATCCAAATCGGATGCACCTCAGATGCAAACACATCTCAACTCTGTTACGGGAGTTCCCGTCTACCCCTACTGTCAGTTCACGGTAGCCGCTCCGCGGTGAGTTGGGCAAAGTTTTCCCGATGTCTCGCACCAACCGACATCTCTCTTGTGGCAAAAGCTTTTGCTTACTATTCCGCATCTTCGCGTTTCAAATTAGTAGGATTATAGCATACATAAATTCCTTTGTCAAGATTTTTCAAACGTTTTTATGAAAAATTTGACATAAAAATACAACAAAAATTCAAACCCGATTGCCTGAACAACCGGGTTTGAAAAACATATTATTTCACAGGATGGGTCCAACCGAAGGTATCTTCCCCATTGCCGAACTGAATACCGGTCAAGGTATCGTACAGCATTTGGGTCACTTCGCCGATCTCGCCATTGTTGATAACGAAGATATCGTCCTTATAAGCCAGTTCACCGATGGGAGATACCACGGCAGCGGTGCCGCAACCCCATGCTTCTTCCAGTTTACCGGCTTTGAGGGCTTCTTCCAATTCCTCAATGGAAAGCAGCCGTTCTTCTACCGTGTAGCCCTTGGATTTCAGCACTTCAATGCAGGACATACGGGTGATACCGGGCAAAATAGAACCGGTCAGTGCAGGGGTTACGATGGTACCATCAATTTTGAACATTACGTTCATGGCGCCAACTTCTTCGATGTATTTCCGTTCTACACCGTCCAGCCACAGCACTTGAGAGTAGCCCTTTTCTTCCGCCCGTTGACCGGCACGGTTACTGGCGGCGTAGTTACCGCCGCATTTGGCATAACCGGTACCGCCGCGAACCGCACGAACATCTTCCGATTCGATCATGATCTTAACGGGGTTGATACCCTCTTTGTAGTAACTGCCAGAGGGAGAAGCGATAATAATAAAGGTTGCGTTATGTACTGCGTGTACCCCCAAAGTTTCGTCATTACCGAACATAAAGGGGCGCAGGTACAAGGAAGTACCGGGTTCAGAGGGAGTCCAATCCTGTTCCAGGCCAACAAAAACATCCAGAATCTGCATAAAATCTTCTTCCGGAATTTGAGGCAGACACAGACGCTGGGCCGAGCGATTCATACGACGCACGTTTTCAATAGGACGGAACATTTGCACACTGCCGTCGGGTTTGCGATAGGCCTTCAGCCCTTCAAAAATTTCCGAACCGTAATGCAAAGCGGTACAAGCCGGATGGATGGACAGGTTGGCAAAAGGAATGATCCGGGCATTGTACCAGCCCTTTTCATTGTTATAGTCCATCATAAACATATGATCGGAGAAAACCTGACCGAATCCCAAACCGGATGCCGCCGGTTTTGCTTTGGGAGCAGAGGTTTTTTCAATACGAATATCCAACATAATATGACACTCCTTAATTGTTTTTGCCAATTTCAAGGGCTTTTAAGTTAACCGCTTGCATATCGGCATGTCGAGCAGAAATGACCTTGCCAAGAGCGGCATCAATGCTCTCTTTACTGTATTCGCCCATAACATCCA
>CAYLYC010000229.1:0-1608 GCA_964387715.1 uncultured Eubacteriales bacterium
TGTACCGCCGGCAGCAACAATGGCACGGGCACAGCAATCTTCCCACAGATCCACGTCTTTCTGGGTGTAAAATGCCACTACCCGACGACCGGTAGTACCGGAGGTGGACTGGATGCGAACACAATCCTCCAGGGGTTTGGCAAGTAAGCCGTAAGGATAAGCATCCCGAAGATCGGCTTTGGTGAGGAAGGGCAACTTGTGCAGGTCTTCAATACCGTGAATATCTTCCGGTTTTACACCCTTTTCATCCATCAGGTTCCGGTAGTATTCCACGTTTTCATACACGTGGTGAACCTGCTTTACCAGTTTTTCCGACTGAAGTTTTTTCAGTTCGTCCACCGGCATGGTTTCAATTTCTTTTTGAAAATAACGTTTTTCCATGGGTCAATCACTCCTTTAAGAATTATAACCAAGGTCAAAGGCCTTTTTGTTCATGTCAACAAATTTAGGGGCAACGGTTTTTTCAATGGCGGCGATCCAACGGTCATAGGGAATGTTGAATTGCTTGGCAACCTTGCCCAACAAGCCGGCTCTGCCAAAGCGGTAAACATCGTTTTGATGGGCAAGGGACAGGGCATCCAGAGCGTCCACGTCCAGTCCCTTTGCGGTCAGTTCGTCCAAAACGTTCACCGGATACTCTGCCGCACCGATAATGACCGGCATGGGGTCGATTTGTTGGGTGTTCACGATGATCTTGCCGTCCTTCTTCAAATAACCGGCATACCGAGCGGCTTCCAGTTTTTCAAAGGAAATAATCAGATCCGCTTCCCCTTTGGTGATAATGGGGGAATACACCTTTTCGCCAAACCGAACATAGGTAACGACCGAACCGCCCCGTTGGCTCATACCGTGAACCTCGCTGACTTTAACGTCGTACCCTTCGTCTAACAACAACCGTCCCAGCAGTTTGGAGGCAAGTAGACTGCCTTGTCCGCCTACACCAACAATCATAACACTTGTGGTATTCATTTTGGTCTCCTCCTTACATTAAACGATGGCGTCAAAGGCGCACAGTTGATTGCACACACCGCAACCGACGCACAGCGTGGCATCGATTTTGGCTTTGCCGTTTTTCATGCTGATCGCCGGGCAACCCAGCGTCATACACCGTTTGCAGGATCTGCACTTGTCTTCTTCCACAACCAATGCGGGTTTGGCTTTTACGGATTTCAGCAGAACACAAGGCCGGCGGGAGATAATGACCGAGGGCTCTTCCACAGCCAATTCCTCTTTCAGTACGGTGTCGCACTCTTTCAGGTTATACGGATCTACCACCCGTACCCGGTTGATGCCAAGGGCTTTGCACAATGCTTCCAAATCCACCTTGGCAGCAGGGTCGCCCTTGATGTTGTAGCCGGTGGTGGGGTTTTGTTGGTGACCGGTCATACCGGTGATGGAGTTATCCAGGATGATCACGGTGGAATTGGTGGCGTTGTATGCCACGTTGACCAGGCCGGTCATACCGGAGTGCATAAAGGTGGAGTCCCCGATCACGGCTACCGATTTGCTTTGGGCTTCCTCTCTGGCGGCATTAAAGCCGTGAAGTCCGGAGATCGAAGCGCCCATGCAAAGGGTGGAATCCAGCGCACACAGCGGGGGCTGGGCACC
>CAYLYC010000230.1:0-1603 GCA_964387715.1 uncultured Eubacteriales bacterium
GCCACAGCCCGGTCGGCTTGGTCGGCAGGAACGATAACGCTCATACCGACACCCATGTTAAAGGTGTTGAACATATCCCGTTCGGGAATGTTACCGGTTTTGGCGATCAAATCAAAGATGGGCAAGATCTTAAGGGTGGAACGGTCCACCTTCACGCCCAAACCGTCCGGTAAACTACGGGGAATATTTTCATAAAAACCGCCGCCGGTAATGTGGGAAATGGCACGGACCGTGCATTGTTCCAAAAGTGCCAGGATGGGTTTTACATAAATCTTGGTGGGGGTGAGCAGGGTTTCGGCAATGCTTTTACCACCCAATTCTTCCACAGGTGCAGACAGATCCTTTTCCCCTACCCCGAACACCTTACGCACCAGGGAGAAACCGTTGGAATGAACCCCGCTGGAGGGCAATGCAATCACCTTGTCGCCGGGTTGCATGGTTTTGGGGTTCAGAATTTTGGCTTTGTCCACCACGCCCACAGCAAAACCGGCAAGGTCATATTCGTCCACCGGATAAAAACCGGGCATTTCAGCGGTTTCGCCGCCAATCAATGCGGCGCCGCTTTGTACACAACCATCCGCAATACCGGATACGATGGAGGCGATCTTTTCGGGTACGTTTTTACCGCAGGCAATATAATCCAAGAAGAACAAAGGTTTTGCGCCACAGCAAATGATATCGTTGACGCACATGGCAACACAGTCAATGCCAACGGTGTCATGCTTGTCTTGTAAAAACGCCAATTTCAGTTTGGTACCAACGCCGTCAGTCCCGCTGACCAACACCGGTTTTTCCATACCTTGAACATCCAGTTCAAACAGACCGCCAAAACCGCCCACATCGGAACATACACCGGCAGTCATGGTACGGGCAACATGGGCTTTCATCAATTCTACCGCTTTGTAACCGGCGGTAATGTCCACCCCGGCAGCTGCGTAACTTTCGCTGAAACTATTCATTGATTTGTTTCTCCTTATCAGACAATTTTTGTTCGAAACGGTTTTTGTAGATCTTTTCAGGAATCTTGGTGGGATAGCATCCGTCAAAACAGGCACAGCAGAAGCCGTCACACTGGCGGCCCACCGCGATTTTCTTGGCATCTTCCAATTCCAAATACCCCAAGGAATCCACACCTATGATTTTGGTGATCTCCTCTAAGGTATGTTTCCGGGCAATCAGCTTGTCCGGTGAATCAATATCGGTTCCGTAATAACAAGGATTCAGGAAAGGCGGTGCAGACACACGCATATGCACTTCCTTTGCCCCCGCTTCTCGCAGAAGTTTTACGATTCGTTCACAGGTCGTTCCCCGAACGATGGAGTCGTCAATCAAGACCACCCGTTTACCCTTCACCACGTTAGAGATGGGGTTCAGTTTAATACGAACTTTATCCTCACGGGTGGATTGACCGGGGGCGATAAAGGTCCGACCGATGTACTTGTTTTTCAAGAAACCGATACCGTAAGGAATACCGGATTCTTTTGCATAACCGATCGCGGCATCCAAACCGGAATCGGGAACGCCGATTACAATATCAGCATCCACCGGATGTTCCTTTGCCAAAAAAGCACCGGCTTGGGCACGGGCTTCATGCACCGAACAA
>CAYLYC010000231.1:0-1594 GCA_964387715.1 uncultured Eubacteriales bacterium
GGTCACGAATGGCGCCGCCGATACAGGTTGCCGCACCGCCGAAGGGTTCAATTTCGGTGGGATGGTTATGGGTCTCATTTTTGAACAGCAACAGCCAGGGTTCTTTTTTGCCGTCTGCTTCTACTTCGATCTTCACAGTACAGGCGTTGATTTCTTCCGACTCATCCAGTTTATCCAACTTGCCGATGCTTTTCAGATATTTTGCCGCTAACGTACCAATATCCATCAAATTGACGGGCTTGGTACGACCCAACGCTTTTCTGGTTTCCAGATAATCGTTATAGGCATCTTGCAACAATTGATCTTCAAAGGTGACGTTGTCGATGGTGGTCAGGAAGGTGGTGTGACGGCAATGGTCGGACCAATAGGTATCGATCATGCGAATTTCAGTAATGGTGGGATCCCGTTGTTCCCCAATAAAATACTGTTGACAGAAGGCAATGTCGTCCTCATCCATGGCAAGGCCGTAATGTTTAACAAAGTCAGAAAGACCTTGTCCATCCAGTTTACAAAAACCGGTCAAGGTTTCCACCGTGGTGGGCAGATCGTATTCCATTTGCAGGGTTTCTACCGGTTCTAAAGATGCTTCTCTGGATTCCACCGGGTTGATAACATAAGCCCGAATGGCGGCAATCTCATCCTGCGTCAGGTTACCGTACAGCATATAGACCCGTGCGGTACGCACCAAAGGACGTTCTTTTTTAGAGATGATCTGGATACATTGTGCCGCAGAATCTGCCCGTTGGTCAAACTGACCCGGCAGATATTCCACCGCAAAGGTTACTGCATCCTCTTTTGGCAAGGCATCCGAAAGAATGTCTAACTGAGGTTCGGAAAATACGGTGGTTTTGGCATATTCAAACAAATCGGCTTCAATGTTTTCCACATCATACCGATTGAACAGACGAACTTTTTCCAGGGAATGAATACCCAGGAAAGTACGGGCATCATTCAAAAGGCCATTGGCCTCGTTGGCAAGTTCCGGCTTTTTTTCAACATAAACGCGATATACCATTGTGATTTACTCCTTTCAGGCATCCAACGCACGTTTGCCGATATCATGACGATAATAAGCATTATCAAAGTGAATTTCTTTTATTAGTCCGTAAGCGCCAAGCACCGCATCTGCCAAGGTATCGGCTTTTGCCACGGCGCCAAGCACACGGCCGCCGGCGGTGCATAACACACCGTCATTGATTTTTGCACCGGCAACATAAACTTCACCGGGAAGATTGTCCGGGATGGTAAGGGCAAGTCCGGTTTCGTATTTGCCGGGATAACCCTTGGATGCCATAACAACACAGCAGGCAGAACCGCCGGAAAAACGGACAGGGGTATCCTTTAACGTGCCGTTGGTGGTTGCCATCATAGCTTCCAACAGGTCAGTTTCCATCAAGGGCAACACAACCTGGGTTTCCGGGTCGCCAAAACGACAGTTATATTCAATTACCATCGGTCCGTTAGGGGTAAGCATCAAACCGAAATACAAGCATCCCTTAAAGGGTCTGCCTTCGGCTTTCATGGCACGGATGGTGGGCAGGAAAATGGTTTCCATACATTGGTCAGCCACTTCCTTTGTGTAATAAGGATTGGG
>CAYLYC010000232.1:0-1587 GCA_964387715.1 uncultured Eubacteriales bacterium
GTTTTGGCTTATGAAGACGACAACGGTATTCAAGTAGGTACTCCTACTCTGGATATTCCGGTTGAAGCCAAAGTTCTGAAAAACGGTAAAGGTAAGAAGATCACTGTTTTTACCTACAAACCCAAAAAGAACGAAAAACGGAAAATGGGTCATCGTCAACCCTACACCAAAGTGGAAATCACTTCCATTGGTTAATGTAAGATGACAACTGCGGTTTTTAGTATACAGGAGGGCAACCCCTGCGGATTTTATATCCAAGGTCATACCGGGTATGCCACCCGGGGCAGTGACATTGTGTGCAGTGCGGTGTCGTCGGCAGTCATTTTGGTTGCCAATCAAATTGAACGGCTTGACCCGAATATGTTGGGAATGAGCCAGGACGGTTTGTTTGTTTTATACACCCGCCACCCACAGGCAGCCCCTTTGCTTAATGACTTGAAAAGTCATTTGGTGTCATTACAAAAACAATACCCGCAGTACATTCGTGTGTGTAATCT
This sequence comes from uncultured Eubacteriales bacterium, assembly GCA_964387715.1. Lineage (GTDB taxonomy): Bacteria > Bacillota > Clostridia > Oscillospirales > Acutalibacteraceae > UMGS1484. Next base: position 498 of record CAYLYC010000232.1, read on the forward strand.
GAATCTGAACGGAGGAAATACAAATGTTTAATGTAAATATTCAATTGTTCGCCCATAAAAAGGGTGTTGGTTCTACCAAAAACGGCCGTGATTCCGAATCCAAACGTTTGGGACCCAAACGTGCCGACGGTCAATTCGTTTTGGCCGGTAATATTTTGATTCGTCAACGTGGTACTCATATCCATCCCGGTAACAATGTTGGCCGTGGCTCGGATGATACTTTGTTCGCTCTCATCGACGGTAAAGTAAAGTACGAACGTATGGGTCGTGACCGTAAACAAATCAGCGTTTACGCTGTGGAACAATAAGTCATCATTGACTTTCAAAGGGAAGGCACCCCGGATGGATCGGAAGCGCCTTCCCTTTTATTTTTAACCGGCAGAAAGAGGGATTTTCCATGTTTATAGATGTAGCAAAAGTTAAGATCAAAGCAGGGGACGGCGGTAATGGCGCCGTGTCCTTTCACCGTGAAAAATTTGTTTCTGCCGGCGGTCCGGACGGTGGTGACGGCGGATGGGGCGGTAACATCGTGTTCCAGGTGGATACCAACCTGTCCACCCTGGCTGACTTCCGGTACAAACGGAAATACGTGGCCGAAAACGGTCAAAACGGCGGCGCCGGAAAATGCTTTGGTAAAAACGGAAAGGATCTGGTTATTTCAGTTCCCAGAGGCACCTTGGTCAAAGATGCGGAAACCGGTCGTTTGTTAGCAGACGTATCGGAAGACGTGCCGTATGTGGTTGCCAAAGGGGGCAGAGGCGGCTGGGGAAACAGCCATTTTGCCACCGCTACCCGTCAGGCACCTCGCTTTGCCAAAAGCGGTTTGCCGGGGCAGGGAATGGATGTACAACTGGAATTGAAACTGTTGGCAGACGTAGGGCTTTTGGGATTCCCCAATGTGGGTAAATCCACCCTGGTTTCGGTGGTTAGTGAAGCCAAACCCAAAATCGCCAATTATCATTTCACCACCATTACCCCGGTGCTGGGCGTGGTGCGTATGGGTGAGGGTTCTTCCTTTGTTATGGCGGATATCCCCGGGCTGATCGAAGGAGCAGGGGAAGGGGTCGGTCTTGGTCACCAATTCCTGCGC
>CAYLYC010000233.1:0-1583 GCA_964387715.1 uncultured Eubacteriales bacterium
TAAAAAGAGTGGTCTTGCCGGTACCGTTTGCACCCACCAAGCCCACTCTGTCTTTTTCTTCAATATGAAAGGATGCCTCCCGTATCAGGGTTCGGCTTCCAAATGATTTGGTTAATCCCTCAACCGTAAGAATACTCATTTTCTTATCCTTTAACCGTTACTCAATGGTCAGATCTTCCAAACTGCGGAAACGGTAATCCCCATTTTTCAGCACCTGGGAATTATTCAACGCCTTACCGATCCCTTTTACCACGCAATTCAACGGGTCGGCCACCGGATTGACCTGGAGTTTCAGCCGTTGTGAAAGCAATTCCGCCATGCCGTAAGTGAGAGAACCACCGCCGGTTAAAATCAAACCGTCTTTGGCGGTATCCGCTACCATTTCCGGTGCGGTTTGCTCAAACACCCGGTTGATGGAACGGATGATTTCCTCAGCAGTAAGCATCATCACTTCATAAAGTTGTGCGGTGTTGACCTCTAAACTTTGGGGCAGACCGTTAAACAGATTTAACCCACTGACCGTTATTCCCACTTCCAGGGAACGGGGCTTTACACAACCAATGGTTTTTTTGATTTTTTCGGCTGTTAAAACCCCAATGGCAATATTGTATTCACGACGAACGAACCGCATGATCTCCTCATCAAACGCACCGCTACCGATAGGCAACGACTCACAACGGGCAAGACCGCCCATGGAAAGCACGGCAATATCGGTGGTTCCTTTACCGATATCCACCACCGTGACGCCACGGGGGGTGGAAAAATCCACGTCCAAGCTGAGTGCCGCCGCCAAGGGCGATTCAATGAGGCAAACGTTTCTGGCGCCTGCACTTTCCAGCGCATCCACCACCGACCGCTGTTTGACCGCTGTGATATTACCGGGAATGGACACCATGGTACGGGGGCGAATCAATTTTTTGCCGCTGACCTGGGCAAAGATGTGCTGTAAAAACAGTTGCGCCGCTTCAAAATCCGCAATGGTTCCATTTTGCACCGGGCATACCGAAGTCAATCGGTCAGAGGTTCTGCCAATCATTTCATACGCTTCCCAGCCATACGCCTTGGGTTCGCCAGTATCGTTATCGATGGTAATTACAGTAGGTTGGGTCAACACAACACTCCGACCCATGAACACACGGGTCGTGTCGGTTCCCAAATCAATTCCAATGTCGGTTCTCATACGTTCGTTTCCTTTAATTGTAGTGCTTCCTCTCTATTATACATATCCCTACTGCAGTTTGCAAGGTGATTTTACGAAAATTCTTTCGCCACCGCAATGAAATTGTTCCGTTGGGCGGTGGATTGGGGATCGGTTTTGAAAAAGGATGTGTAATGATACACGCTGATCCCCTCCGCTTTTTTCATCGATGCCGTATAGGTTACCTGTCTCGCCAACAGATCGGTGGACGTGACCCACTCATCACTGCCCCCATCGGTCTGCCCCACCTTATAAGATGCCAAACCAATGTACAACGCCGTTTCCCCGGCAATATCACACCACTCCTCCACCAACCGGTCAAAGGAAAACTGCTCTTTGGGATAGTGAAAACCAAAATACAGTTGGGGACAAAGATAATCGATAT
>CAYLYC010000234.1:0-1537 GCA_964387715.1 uncultured Eubacteriales bacterium
AAATCTCTATGGAAAAAGCCCATACCGACGATTGCTCCTTTATGTCTTGGGGTTACAATCCCTTTATAACCGAAAAGAGCCCCTATCACGGTGCCTATTTAGCAGTGGTAGAATCGGTTTCCAAAATGATCGCCACCGGTGCTTCTTTTGAGGATGTGTACCTCACCTTCCAGGAATACTTTGAACGTCCCGGTAAAGATCCTGCCCGTTGGGGCAAACCTCTTGCGGCCCTGCTTGGTGCTTTTGAAGCCCAGAAGGATCTGGGAATCGGTGCCATCGGCGGTAAGGACTCTATGAGCGGTACGTTTGAACAACTGGACGTACCCCCCACCTTGGTTTCTTTCGCCGTAACCACCGGCAAAACATCCGAAGTGATTTCTCCTGAATTTAAACAAGCCGGTCATAAGGTTGTGTTTGTAAAACCGGAATACAACCAACACCATTTGCCTGACACGGCATCTTTGCTGTCGGTTTACAACACCGTGACCGACCTGATGCGTCAAGGCAAAGTATACGCCGCATATACCCCCGGTTTGGGCGGTATTGCCGAAGCGGTTATGAAAATGTGCTTCGGTAACTGGCTGGGCTTTGCTTATGACGATGCATTGACCATGGAGGATTTGTTTGGCTATCAATACGGTGGCTTCCTCTTGGAAGTGGCTGACGATGTAACGATCGGCACAGCAATCGGTAAAACAACCGACCAACCTGCCATCACCAAAGGTGGCGATTCCATTGATTTGGACCAGATGCTGAACATCTACGAAAACAAACTGGAGCCGGTTTACAGCTGTAATATTCCTGCCGTTGGCAATGCGCCGGAAACCTATTCCGCTGCTGCAGCCATACGTGTGGCGCCCAAAATGGCGGTTGCCCGTCCAAAGGTGTTGATTCCTGCCTTCCCGGGAACAAACTGCGAATATGATTCCGCCAAGGCAATGCTGGATGCAGGCGCCGATGCAGAGATCTTTGTCATCAACAACCTGTCGGCTGACGGAATTGCCGCAAGTGTGGAACAGTTTGCCGCAAAAGCCAAAGAAGCGCAAATGATTATGATTCCCGGCGGTTTCTCCGGTGGTGACGAACCGGATGGTTCGGGCAAATTCATCACCGCATTCTTCCGCAACGCCGCTATTAAAGAGCAGGTTACTGACCTGCTGGAAAACCGGGACGGCTTGATGTTGGGTATTTGTAACGGCTTCCAGGCACTTATCAAATTAGGTCTTGTTCCTTACGGTAAGATCATGGATACCGATGAAACCTGCCCCACCTTGACCTTTAACACCATTGCCCGTCACCAATCCCGTATGGTGGCAACCCGTGTGGCATCCAACAAATCACCCTGGTTGGCGGCAACCAAGGTGGGCGACATTTATCACGTGCCCATCTCCCACGGTGAAGGTCGTTTCCTGGCAGATCCTGAATTGATCGAACAACTGGCGGCGAACGGTCAAATTGCTACCCAATATGTGGATTTCTCCGGCAATGCCACCAATGAGGTATCCTTTAACCCCAATAACTCCATGATACCATTACT
>CAYLYC010000235.1:0-1493 GCA_964387715.1 uncultured Eubacteriales bacterium
GTCCATTTTCGCTCCTATGATCGAAACCATGAAAGCCATTCCCGCCAATATGCGCAAAGCGGCGCAAGAGGGCTTTATCAACGCCACCGATCTGGCGGATTATCTGGTGAAAAAGGGTCTGCCCTTCCGCAGTGCTTACAAGATCGTAGGACAGATCGTTGCGCTGTGTATTGAAAAGCACACCGTACTGGAAGACCTGCCCCTGGATGAATATCACGCATTCAGCGACCTGTTTGCCGATGATCTGTACGACGCTATTTCCCTGGAAACCTGTACCTTCAGCCGCACTTCGGCTGGCGGTCCTTCCCCGGAATCCCTTCAGAAACAATTCCGTTACGTTGCGGAATTTATTGAATAAAAGGAGAGTATGAAATGAAAAAGTTTGCAAAAATTCTGTCCCTTGTAATGGCACTGGTTCTGTGCCTGTCCTTTATTGGTTGCTCCGGCGTGGATTACACCGTTGAAGAAGGTGTACTCACCATGGGTACCAATGCCACCTTCCCTCCCTATGAATACACCGACGATGACGGCAACATCATTGGTATCGATGCCGAGATCGCTCAAGCCATCGCCGACAAACTGGGTTTGGAACTGGTTATTAAAGATATGGAATTTGAGTCATTGCTTCCCGCTGTTCAAGGCGGTTCCATCGACATCGTTCTTGCCGGTATGACCGTTACTGACGAGAGAAAAGAAGCTGTTAACTTTACCGAATTTTATGCAACCGGTATTCAGGTTATCATTGTAAAAGAGGGCTCTGACATCGAATCGGTTGACGATTTGGATGGCAAGACCATTGGTGTTCAATCCGGTACCACCGGTGACATCTTTTGCACCGACGAATACGGTCAGGAAAACGTAAAACAATTCAACAATGGCGCTTTGGCTATTGCCGCTTTGGAAGCCGGTCAGGTAGACTGCGTTGTCATTGACAATGAACCTGCCAAAAACTTTGTAGCAGCCAATTCCGGTCTTACCATTTTGGAAACCGAATATGCAATCGAAGATTATGCCGCCGCCATTAACAAAGACAACGAAGATTTGTTGGCTGACGTTAACGCCGCTATGGAAGAATTGAAAAACGACGGCACCATTGACAAAATCATCAACAAATATATTCCTGCGGAATAAGTAAATGTATCAAAGCAAGGGACGGCATCGCCGCCCCTTGCTGTTGTAAATAGGAAAGGATTGTTACCGTGAATTCTATCACCTTTTCCGATTGGATTTCCACCGCACCCGACTGGTTGCAAGGTTGTCCGGAATGGATTCAGGAATTTTTGTTCCAATTATATCAAACTTTTATCTATCAGGATCGTTGGCAATTTTTCACCAACGGTCTGAAAATCACCTTTATCGTTACGCTGGGGGCTTTGTTCCTCGGGGTGATCATCGGTATGGTCATTGCCATCATCCGAACCACCCACGATAACCAACGCACCCATAAACCTCCCTTCATTTTGCGGGCGCTGAATAAGATCTGCGCTGTGTAC
>CAYLYC010000236.1:0-1481 GCA_964387715.1 uncultured Eubacteriales bacterium
TGCGAAAGTTATTATACACGAACTTTTTATAAATTGCAACCCCCAAAATGGATTTTTTTCAAAAAATTTTGAGGGTTGCCGGTTTTACATTATTATATGCGGGAACGGTTGTAAAAATACCGAATAATATCCCGACGGGTGACGATGCCGATAAACGATCCCAGATCGTCCACCACCGGCACGAAATTCTGTGTCACCGCTATGTCTATCAATTCCTCAATGGTGGCAGTGGCGCTGACCGCCTGGTAATTTCCCCGGAAGGGCAGATTAGCAAGAGAGAGGTTTTCCGCATCCTGCACGTCGATTTGGGTCAAGGGTTCGTTCCCTTCGCCCTGGACAAGATACCACAAAAAATCTCCTTCACTCACCGTACCGGCGTATCGCCCCTCCCGGGTGATCACCGGAATGGCGGTATATCCGTGGTGCTTCATTTTCTCCAAACCCTGCCGCAGAGTGTAGTCCTCATACAGATAGGCAACCTCATGTTTGGGAATCAGAAAAAATGCGATATTCATGATTCACCTCCTGTTCAACGTTTCTGAAATGAGCATACAGCCAATTTATGAACAAACTGTGAACGTTTTTGAAGATCTGGTGAGTGATGTACGGTGCAAACCGCTTCAGAATAGCCATTTCACCGCCCATCACCCTGCCATTTTCGGCGGGGTGATTTTTTCTTTCTAAAAACCATGATTTATTTGCAAAAACCCATTGACAAAAACCCCTCGAATGATTATAATTAACATGATAATGTGAATTTTTAACATCCGTCGAAACAGGCGGATGCATCAACCGAAGGGAGGCATTCCTCGTGAGTTTTAACCGTCGGGAGAAGATTCTGGAACTTCTGCGTGAACAAGACACCATCTTTCTGAAGGATCTGGAAAAGCAGTTTCCCAACGTGTCCAGCATGACCTTGCGCCGGGACTTGGAGTTTTTTGAAAAGATCGGAGAAGCCATTCGTATCCGGGGCGGTGCAAGACACATCAAATCCCTTGGAACACAAGAGGATCTGTATGCACTGCGTGCCGTTAAAAACCCTGCGGCCAAAGACAAGATCGCCCGAATTGCCGCCGGCTATGTGGAGACCGGCCGCTCCATCTTTATGGACTCCGGCTCTACCGGTATGAGCTTTGCCCGGGCATTGCCCGACTTAAACCTTTCCATCCTCACCGCCGCGCCCAACGTGGCCATGGAGGTTTCCAAACGGTATAAGCCGAGCATCACCCTGATCGGGGGGCTGATCAACCGCAACACCCTGTCGGCCTCCGGACCCCAATCCTTACGGTTTATTCAGGATCTGAATTTCGACACCGCTTTTTTGGTAGCATCTGCCTTTTCGCCGGAGTCGGGTTTCACCTGCGGTAACCTGGATGAATGTGAACTGAAACGGGCGATCACCGAAAAAGCCCGCCGCACCATTTTAATGGTGGACAGTTCCAAATTCGGCAAGTCCATGCCCTACACCTTTGCCACCCTGC
>CAYLYC010000237.1:0-1443 GCA_964387715.1 uncultured Eubacteriales bacterium
CACCCACGTTTGCTTCTACGTGGAATTCACGCATCAAGCGGTCAACGATGATTTCCAGATGGAGTTCACCCATACCGGCAATAATGGTTTGACCGGTTTCTTCATCGGTGTAACAACGGAAGGTAGGATCTTCTTCTGCCAATTTTGCCAAAGCAACGCCCATCTTTTCTTGACCGGCCTTGGTTTTGGGTTCGATGGCGATCCGAATAACAGGTTCGGGGAATTCCATAGATTCCAGAATTACAGGATGATTTTGGTTGCACAGGGTATCACCGGTGGTGGTGTTTTTCAGACCAACGGCAGCGGCGATATCACCGGCATAACATTCTTCAATGTCTTTCCGTTCGTTACTGTGCATTTGCAGGATACGGCCGATCCGTTCATTGCCGCGTTTGCAGGAGTTGTAAACCGAAGAACCGGATTTCAACACACCGGAATAAACACGGAAGAAGCAGAGTTTACCAACAAAGGGGTCGGTAGCGATCTTAAAGGCCAATGCTGCAAAGGGTTCATCATCAGAAGAATGACGAACAACTTCCTCTTCGGTTCTGGGGTCCACACCTTTGATGGCGGGTACGTCCAGAGGAGAGGGCATATAGTCTACAATGGCATCCAGCAGTTTTTGAACGCCTTTGTTACGGTAAGAAGTACCGCAAGTAACGGGCACCATTGTATTGTCGATGGTGGCTTGACGGATGCAGCGTTTGATGTCAGCAATTTCAAGGGTTTCCCCTTCAAAATATTTTTCCATCAATTCTTCATCTTGTTCAGCAACCGATTCGATGAGTTTTTCATGATATTCTTCGGCAATATCTTTCAGATCGTCAGGAATTTCTTCCACACGAACGTCAACGCCCAAGTCATCATAGTAAACGTATGCTTTCATTTCAATCAGGTCAATGATGCCTTTGAATTCCTCTTCAGCACCGATGGGCAATTGAATGGGAACAGCATTACATTTTAAGCGATCGCGCAACATTTCCAGTACGCGATAGAAGTCGGCGCCAGTACGGTCCATTTTATTAACATAAACCATTCTGGGAACCTTGTATTTATCGGCTTGACGCCATACCGTTTCGGACTGGGGTTCTACACCGCCCTTGGCGCAAAGCACCGTAACAGAACCGTCCAGAACACGCAAAGAACGTTCTACTTCAACAGTAAAGTCAACGTGTCCGGGAGTGTCGATAATGTTAACGCGGTGTTTGTTCCAGAAGCAAGTAGTAGCAGCAGAGGTAATGGTAATACCTCTTTCTTGCTCTTGTTCCATCCAGTCCATGGTAGCCGCACCTTCGTGGGTTTCACCCATTTTGTGATTAACACCGGTGTAATAAAGAATACGTTCGGTGGTGGTGGTTTTACCAGCGTCGATATGTGCCATGATACCGATATTTCTTGTCATTTCAAGTGATACCTGTCTTGGCATAATTTCCTCCATCTTCC
>CAYLYC010000238.1:0-1429 GCA_964387715.1 uncultured Eubacteriales bacterium
GACGTAAACGGCAAGATCATGTTGGCTCACACCGCTTACCGTGAAGGGGAAGTGGCTGTGAATAACATCCTGGGCAAAAAAGACCGGATGCGTTACGACGCCATTCCCAGCGTTATCTACACCAATCCTGAAGTGGGTTGCGTAGGTGAAACCGAAGAATCCGCCAAAGCCAAGGGCTTGGATGTAGAAGTGGTAAAAATGTCCATGATGCAATCCGGCCGTTACATTGCGGAAAATCCCGGCGGGGACGGCATTGTGAAAGTCATCGTTGACAAGAAATACCACAGAGTTCTGGGTGTTCACATGATTGCCAACTATGCTGCCGAAATCATCTACGGCGCTGCCATGATGATCGAAACCGAAGCCACCATTGATAACTTAAAAGAAATCGTCTTCCCCCATCCCACCGTTTGCGAAGTGGTTCGGGAAGCCCTTTTCGAAGTAAAATAAACTTGTAAATTTATAAAGGAGTGTTTTCAATATGCCTAAGTCAATGTACGTAAAACCTGAAGACAAATTCGCAAAACGCACCATTACTTTTGAGGATATCCCCGTTTGCGAATACGACAAGACCGTTGCCGACGAAAAGAAAAACTATACCAAAGAAGAATTCCTTGGTATGTACGCCGACATGGTTGCCATCCGTGAATTTGAATCCATGTTGCAATCCATCAAATTGCAAGGTGAATACGCCGGTAAAAAATTCACCTATCCCGGTCCTTCTCACTTGGCTATCGGTGAAGAAGCTACCGCTGTAGGTCAGGCATTTACCCTGGACGCTAACGACTTCATCTTCGGTACTCACCGTTCTCACCATGAAGTTATCGCCAAAGCATTGTCTGCTATCGCAAAATTGTCCGACGAAGAACTCATCAAGATCATGGAAGAATTCAACGACGGCAAAAACTATGAGATCATCAAAAAACACACCACCGGCAAAACCACCAAAGACGTTGCTAAAGACTTCTTTATGTATGGCTTGACCTGCGAATTGTTCGCAAAAGACAACGGCTTCTCCCGCGGTTTGGGCGGCTCCATGCACGCTTTCTTCCTGCCCTTCGGTATTTTCCCCAACAATGCCATCGTTGGTGGTTCCGGCCCCATCGCTACCGGTGTTGCTTTGTACAAAAAATGCAACAAAAAACCCGGTATCGTAGTTGCTAACGCCGGTGACGGCGCTGCTGCCCGTGGTCCTGTTTACGAAGCCATGAACTTCGCTGCTATGGACCAATACAATGAACTGTGGGAAGACGGCTACAAAGGCGGTTTGCCCATCATCTTCAACTTCAACAACAACCACTACGGCATGGGCGGCCAAACCAAGGGCGAAACCATGGCTTACGGCGATCTGGCTCGTTTGGGCTGCATTGCTCAAAACCAAATGAATGCAGAACGCATCAACGGTTGGAATCCCTTGGCTGTGATCGAC
>CAYLYC010000239.1:0-1395 GCA_964387715.1 uncultured Eubacteriales bacterium
CATTGGATTTATATTCAAAACAATGTCTCACCGTTTTTCTGATATTGTTTTGTCCTTTGCCGCAGGGGTTATGTTGGCGGCGGCTATATTGGGGCTGATTTTGCCCTCTCTGGAATGTGGCGGTGAATACGGCTTACTCATTACCGTGATCGGCATTTTTGTAGGGGCAATTTGCTTGAATTTTATTGATAAATTGGTTCCTCATTTACACAAGCTGATGGGAAGCGAACCGGAAGCCCATCACAATGCCAATTTAAGCAAGGTGCTGTTGTTTGTGACCGCCATAGCCATACATAATTTGCCGGAAGGCATTGCCGCCGGTGTGAGTTTTGGCTCTGACGACCCTCACCAGGCATTGCTGATTGCAGGAGGCATTGCCTTGCAGAATATTCCGGAAGGCATGGTCATCATCGCCCCTATGCTTGCGGCGGGTGTTACGCCCCGGAAAACTTTTGTTTGCGCTCTGATTACCGGACTGGTGGAAGTGGTAGGTACGTTGCTGGGCTATTTTGCTGTCAGCGTTGCTTCTGCTGTTCTCCCCTTTGCCCTTGCCTTTGCCGGGGGTACTATGCTGTACGTGATCAGCGATGAAATGATACCCGAAACCCATGCCCATGGCAGTCAGCGAGGGGCAACTTATGCGTTACTGGTGGGGTTTTGCGTTATGCTGATTTCCGACGTGTTGATGGGTTAATCTGCCATTCAAACCCACTTTGGGCGTATATTGACGCTGCCGTGGGCATATCATAGGACAGGGCAGAAAATACCCGAAAAAATTTTGAAATTTTTCCCAAATAAGGGTTGACAAATGTTGACAAAGTTTGTATAATACCCTTTGGTTAGCGAGTGCTAACTCTATATAATAATGAACAATGCTTCTGCTGATATTTAAGGTGATCGTTATGACTTTGCGTGATGCAATTGAAGGTAAGGAATATATCGTCAAACAACTGAATACCGATGATGAAGAACTGAACTCCTTCCTTTTCTCTCTGGGTTGTTACAGCGGTGAAGCCGTTACCGTTGTTTCCCACAAAAAGCGCAGTTGCATGGTTTCGATCAAAGACAGTCGGTATAATATCGACGAAAACCTGGCAAGTGCCATTGAAGTGTTTGAAAAATAGATCCCGGTTGGGATTTATTTTTTCAAAGAAAGTTAGCCGCCGCTAACTGTAAATTACGGTACTGTTTCCCGTTCGGGATTTATGATACGTACAAAATCAAAGGAGGAATATTCCATGAGAATCGCATTGACCGGTAACCCCAACTCCGGTAAGACCACCATGTACAATGCCCTCACCGGCCGCAATGAAAAGGTGGGTAACTGGGCAGGTGTTACGGTTGAAAAGAAAGAACACCCCATTAAAAAGGCATATTACGCTGGGGATGAACAAC
>CAYLYC010000240.1:0-474 GCA_964387715.1 uncultured Eubacteriales bacterium
ATGCAGATTAAACGCCTTTCTTAGCCTTCCGCAGCAATTCTTCATTGGTGTAGCTGTGTTTAGCAACATAGCCGGGAATGGGCAGAATTCTTTCGTGAATGGCGTCGATGATCCAGCTGGGTTGGGGATAGAATTGTTCGTTGTACTCAGCAGCAGGAGTGATCCAGTTTTGAGAACCAACCACAACGGGAGGTGCATCCAGGTAATCGAATGCCAAATTGGTGATGTTTTGAGCCATATCGTTCAGGATGTTACCACGGGCAACAGCGTCAGAAGCCAGGATGATACGGCCGGTCTTTTTAACCGATTCAACAACTTTTTCGTAGTTGAAGGGTACTACAGAACGAGCGTCGATAACTTCGGCGGTGATGCCGTATTCTTCACGCAGGATCTTTTCAGCAGCCATAGCGGTGTACAGGGTAGCACCGATGGTCAGGATGGTAACGTCGTTACCTTCGGTACGAACAGCGGGTT
>CAYLYC010000240.1:484-1392 GCA_964387715.1 uncultured Eubacteriales bacterium
CGGTACACCTTCTTTAACAAATTCTTCGCCCTTATCGTACAGTTGTTGGCTTTCGAAGAAGCAAACCGGGTCGGTGCCCTTCAAAGCGGTGTTCATCAGACCCTTGGCGTCATAAGGAGTTACGGGGTAAACAACTTTCAAGCCGGGAACGTGAGCGCACAGGCCGGTCCAGTCTTGGGAGTGTTGAGCACCGTATTTGAAACCAACGGGAACACGGAGAACAACGGGCATTTTCAAACCGCCGGCAGACATGGCTTGCCATTTTGCCATTTGGTTGAATACTTCGTCACCGGAGCAAACGATAAAGTCAGCATACATAAGTTCTGCGATTACACGGCCGCCAGCCATTGCGTAGCCAACTGCAGAGCCAACGATAGCGGATTCTGCGATGGGAGAGTTGAACAGACGATGATAAGGCAGAGCTTCGGTCAGACCCCGATATACTGCGAAAGCACCGTTCCAGTCACGAACGTCTTCACCGTAAGCGATCAAAGTGGGATCTTCATAGTATTTGTCCATAATGGCTTCAAACAAACCGTCACGAACAGAGTACAGTTTTGCTTTGGGATAGGGTTTGCCGTTTTCGTCAAAGGCATAGCGTTTGGAACGGGCAATTTTCTTAACACGTTCGTTTTCTTCCTTGGGTTGACGAACTTCACATTCACGGTCGTCCATCTTGGCAATTTCTTGGTTGGAGAACATGATGCCTTCGATGTGATCGGGATGTTCGCTGTAATCGGTGTAGGGAGAGATTTCCAGATCGGAAGCCAATTCGAACATTCTTTGGTTACGGTCAACCACAGCAGCGCGAACTTCTTCAATTTCTTTCTTGGTGGCAACTTTAGCATCAATGATTTGTTGGGGGAATACGGTCAGGGGATCCATTGCTGCCCATTCTTCCACTTCTT
>CAYLYC010000241.1:0-1356 GCA_964387715.1 uncultured Eubacteriales bacterium
CTTCGTTTACGATGTTGGCAAGCTCGGGGCCACCTTCCCCTCAAGGGGAAGGCATTATTGGTTGCAATCGCCACCCCCACCGCAGGGGCGACCTTGCTCGCCCGTTTTTTCCACCCCCAACTCCTCCCGGATGGACTCGCCCTACATATTATAATCAAACCCCAGGAAAACCAGCCCATCCAACACCTTCCATTCTTGTTCATCTTCCACAAAAAAAATAAGGGCATTTTGTATGAAAAATTCTCTTTACAACAAAGGAATACTGTGCTATAATGTGGTTGTGTGATAAAAAGGTAGGTGTCTTATACGCAAGCAGCGGCGTAAATCACCTCTCTTTCGTCCCATTAAATTGTTTTTAGGAGGAAAAAACTATGCAAAAACTTTTGAAACGCTCACTGTCTATCGTTTTGGCAGTGATGATGGTTGTTACCATGTTTGCCGGTTCATTTGTATCTGCTGATACTGGTGAAGTAATCTGGCGTTCCATGGACTGGGTTGCTGGTGTATCCGGCTCTCCTGATCGTCCGGAACCCACATTGGAAACCGGTAATTATTTGGAAGGTGCCGGTGCTTTGAGATATGACCTTTCCGGTCGCACCACCACCGACCTTTTCTGGTATGCTGACAACCAAGGTACTTCCTTGACCGCTACCACTGATATTACTGCTGCTATCGATGCTGATGGCAAAACCGTATGGGCATTTGACCTGTATGTTTCCGATGCTTCTGCCTTCATTGGCACTCGCACCATTTTCAGCATCATGAGCTATGCCAGCTCTGCTGATAGCCAGGATGTTAACAGCATGAAGGCCTGGATCTCTGTTGACACTTCCAAAAATGCCGCCTGGAACGTAGACTTCGGTCTGGCTGACGGCCTGCAAGACGGTTGGAACCATATTGCGATCACCATCGATACCGATGAAGGCGATAACAAATATGCTGACGCTTCCTACGCTCGTGCAGATTTCTGGGATGCTTCCAAAGTTTGGAAATTCCGCCTCTTGAACGAAGGCGCTACCGCTGCGGACAACCAAATCATGATCATCGACGATGTTCGCTTCATGACTCCCGCATACTATGCTTCTTCTGCTTATACTTCTGATATCGCAGTAAAAGAAGTAGTTGCTCTCATCAACGACATCGACGGCAAAGATGATACCGAAGGTATGGCCGCCGCTGCTGCTGCTTACGCTGCTTTGAGCGAATCCGAACAAGCACAAGTATTTAACTATGACAAATACGTAAGCTACACCTCTGACGCCATGGTTGCCTCTGTGCATACTTGCGACTCTTCGACCAACACTATTATGGCTGCTGGCTTTAGTAAATGGGTTAAGACCTCCCTCAACAGAACCG
>CAYLYC010000242.1:0-1327 GCA_964387715.1 uncultured Eubacteriales bacterium
TCCATGATCTCGCACAGTTCATCCCAATATTCAACCTCTTCAAATTCCATCAACTCCACCGGAGCGCCCGTAATGATCATACCGTCAAAATACCGATGCTTTATGTCGTCAAAGGTTTTATAAAAAGCCAGTAAATGGTCGGCAGAGGTGTTCTTGGATTTATGGGTACGGGTATGGATCAACTCCAATTCCACCTGCAACGGAGTATTACCCAGCAGTCGAGACAACTGGGTTTCGGTATCGATCTTGATGGGCATCAGGTTCAACAGTAAGATTTTAAGAGGACGGATATCCTGTGTCATGGCACGGGTTTCGGTCATAACGAAAATATTTTCCTCGGTTAAAACCTTGGTTGCCGGTAATTGATTGGGGATTTTAATGGGCATTACGAAATCTCCTTAATGTTTTTGTTTAGATGTGCTCCAATGCTTGAGCAAGGTCAGCAATTAAGTCGTCGGAATCTTCAATACCGCAGGAAAAACGAACCAGATCGGAAGGAACACCTGCCGCAATCAATTCTTCTTCATTCAATTGACGGTGTGTTGCATTGGCAGGATGCAAACAACAGGTTCTGGCATCTGCTACGTGGGTTTCGATGGCAGCAACCTTCAATTGCTTCATAAAGGTTTCTGCAGCGGTTCTGCCGCCTTTCACACCAAAACTTACAACACCGCAACAACCGTTGGGTAAATACTTTTGTGCCAGGGCATAATCCTGGTCACCTTCCAGCCCTGCATAGCGAACCCATGCAACTTTATCGTGACTTTCCAGATATTTGGCAACTGCCAAACCGTTATCACTATGGGCACGCATACGGACGTGCAAACTTTCCAGTCCCAAATTAAGAATAAAAGCATTTTGGGGCGATTGTACACAACCAAAATCACGCATCAACTGGGCGGTTGCTTTGGTGATATAAGCCCCTTCTAAACCAAACCGTTGGGTATAGGTAACACCGTGATAACTTTCGTCCGGTGTGCATAATCCCGGGAATTTATCAGGATATTTGGTCCAATCGAACTTACCGCTGTCAACAATACAGCCACCAACAGCCGCACCGTGACCGTCCATATATTTGGTGGTAGAATGGGTAACAATATCAGCACCCCATTCAAAGGGACGGCAAAGTACAGGTGTTGCAAAGGTGTTATCAATGATCAACGGTACACCGTTTTTGTGAGCGATTGCGGCATAACGTTCAAGATCCAACACACGCAGGGCTGGATTGGCAATGGTTTCGCCAAACAACGCCTTGGTGTTGGGCTTGAAGGCGGCCTGAATCTCATCATCGGTGGCATCCGGTGAAATAAAGGTAAAATCAATACCC
>CAYLYC010000243.1:0-1326 GCA_964387715.1 uncultured Eubacteriales bacterium
GGCAAGTCCCATAAGCGGCCCGTACAGCGACGAGCCCAAAGCGGTGCTCAAAAAACTGACGCTGATGTACAGGTCAGGTCCTAATTGGATGGAAACCGCATCCACCGCCACCCGAAGGGCAATGAACACCGCCGCCATGCAAAGCCAGCGGATATCCGAAAAGGGTGCGGCGGCCTGTTTCCAATAGGATTTGGAAAAAATAGACATAAAAAAACCTCCTGATCATGCGACAGATGCCGCAAAAACAAAAGGAATCCTCTTTGCGACAGCGGGATGCGGATGGCAAATCGCAAGAAAACTCTTTTCGTCCGTCGGGCAACTCCCCGTCCCGGCGGCACTAAACGCTTGTCATCCTACTCTGTGTAGAACATGATTGATTGTTGAGCCCAGTATAGCACGACCGCCGTCAAATGTAAAGAAGTTTTCCGAAAAATGGAAAAAAAGCACCAATTCCCGACGGAGGCAATCTTCTCTATAACAAAAAACTCTCCTTATCTGCTGCGAAAATAGCAGATAAAGAGAGTTTCGTTTAATTAAAGATTTTCCTCGTGCGTCACACTTTAAACACAAACCGTTCCTCTTCAAACGTGCAGGTGACCGTATCCCCTTTTTGGAGTTTGCCATCCAAAATTTCCTCGCTCAAGGGGTCTTCAATATTGGATTGAATGGCCCGGCGCAAGGGTCTGGCGCCGTACACCTTGTCAAATCCCAATACCGCCAATCGATCAAGGGCCGACTCATCAAAGGTCAGGGTGATGCCGATGTTTTCCGCCACCCGTTTTTCCAGATTGGCCAACATACGAAGGGCGATTTCACGAATGTCCTCTCCGGTGAGTTGCTTAAACACAATAATATCGTCGATTCGGTTGATAAATTCCGGACGGAAGGCGTTTTTCAGTTGACTCATCACTTCTTCCTTGATCTTCTTTTGATCGGTGTCCTGGTCGCTGGTTGCCCCAAAACCAAAGGCAGTCTTTTGACTGATGGCTTTGGCACCGATGTTGGAAGTCATGATAATAACGGTGTTTTTGAAATCCACCTTACGGCCTTGGGAGTCGGTGAGGATGCCGTCTTCTAAAATTTGCAACAGCAAATTAAAAATGTCGGGATGGGCTTTTTCAATTTCGTCAAACAACAGCACACAATAGGGTTTGCGGCGCACCTGCTCGGTGAGTTGACCGCCCTCGTCAAAGCCGACGTAGCCGGGAGGAGAACCCACCAGACGGGAAACGGTATGCTTCTCCATGTATTCCGACATATCAAACCGGATCATGGCGTTTTCACTGCCGAACATACTTTCTGCCAGGGTTTTGCACAGTTCGGTTT
>CAYLYC010000244.1:0-1323 GCA_964387715.1 uncultured Eubacteriales bacterium
CCCACCGTTAACGCTTCTATCATGAAGTTCCTGGGCTTTGAACAAACCTTCAAAAACAGTTTGACCAGTTTGCCCATGGGCGGCGGTAAAGGCGGTTCTGACTTTGACCCCCGTGGTAAGTCTGATGCTGAAGTGATGCGTTTCTGCCAAAGCTTTATGACCGAACTGTCCAAACACATCGGTGCTGATACTGACGTTCCTGCCGGTGATATCGGCGTTGGTGCTCGTGAGGTAGGTTATCTGTTTGGTCAATACAAACGGTTGCGTAACGAATTTACCGGCGTTCTGACCGGTAAAGGTCTTCCTTACGGCGGCTCTTTGATTCGTCCCGAAGCCACCGGTTTCGGCGCTACCTACTATACTGTTGAAATGCTGAAATCCTTCGGCGAAGATATTAAAGGCAAAACCTTTGCTGTTTCCGGTTTCGGTAACGTTGCCTGGGGCGCAGTAAAGAAGATCACCGAATTGGGCGGTAAGGTTCTCACCATTTCCGGTCCTGACGGTTACATTTATGATGAAAACGGTGTATCCACCGACGAAAAGATCGAATACATGCTCACCATGCGTGCTTCCGGTCATGATAAGGTTAAGGATTATGCTGACAAATTCGGCGTACCTTATTTTGAAGGCAAACGTCCTTGGGAAGTAAAAGCAGACGTTGTTATGCCCTGCGCTACCCAAAACGAAGTTGGCTTGGATGATGCGAAAAACATTGTTGCCAACGGCGTGAAATACTATGTGGAAGTTGCCAACATGCCCACCACCGAAGAAGCAGTTGCTTACCTGAAAGCCAACAACGTTGTGATCGCTCCCTCTAAGGCAGTTAACGCCGGCGGCGTTGCTGTTTCCGGTCTGGAAATGAGCCAAAACTCCATGCGTTATTCCTGGACTGCTGAAGAAGTTGACGCTAAATTGCATCAAATCATGTACAACATTTTCCATAACTCTTACGATACCGCAAAAGAATATGGAATGGAAGGCGACTTGATTGCCGGTGCCAATATTGCCGGTTTCTTGAAAGTTGCTGAAGCAATGAAAGCACAAGGTTGCGTTTAATTGCTATAACAAATTCAATGCGAAAGACCGTTGCATCGTTTGGTGCAACGGTCTTTTTGTATGTTTGGCTTATTTAACGAAATATTGCTACGCAATATGAAATAATCCTTGCGGATTATGAAATATTCGGTGTTCCACCGAATGTGAAATAAAATTCGCCTCTTCATATTTGCGAAGCAAATATTTCATACGCATAGCGTATTTCATAGCGAAGCTATTTCACTCGCCGTAAGGCGAATTTCATTGAAAAAAGCACCGACAAAGTCG
>CAYLYC010000245.1:0-1322 GCA_964387715.1 uncultured Eubacteriales bacterium
TATTTCGCAAACGGAGCACCGAGCAATGTCAGCAGCTCACGGGCTTCTTCATCGGTTTGTGCGGTGGTGACAAAGCAGATGTCCATACCACGGATCTTGTCGATCTTATCGTAGCTGATTTCCGGGAAAATCAATTGTTCTTTCAGACCCATGGAGTAGTTACCACGGCCGTCAAAAGAGTTGGGGTTGATTCCACGGAAGTCACGTACACGGGGCAGTGCGATGTTGAACAAACGGTCAACAAATTCGTACATTCTTTCGCCGCGCAGGGTTACTTTAACACCAATGTTCATGCCTTCACGAAGTTTAAAGTTTGCAACCGATTTACGGGCTTTGCAAACAACGGGTTTTTGACCGGTGATCTGAGCCAGGTCAGAAACGATTGCGTCGATTGCTTTGGCGTTGTCTTTGGCTTCGCCGGCGCCAACGTTGATTACGATCTTATCCAACTTCGGGATTTGCATAACACTCTTGTAACCGAATTTGGTCATCAGAGCCGGAGCGACGTCTTTTTTGTAGGTTTCTTGTAATCTTGCCATTATAATACGTCCTCCTTAATTAAAAGATTTCCTTGCACTTAGCGCACATACGGTCTTTTTTGCCATCTTCGTAGAACTTGGTAGCAATACGAGTGGGTTTACCGCATTTGGGGCAAACGCAAACTACTTTGCAAGCGTGCATAGCAGCTTCTGCTTTTACCAAACCTGCGGGAGCACCGGGTTTGCGAGCTTTTACGTGCTTGGTAGCAATGTTACGGCCTTCGATGATTACTTTGCCTTCAGAGGGGCTTACTTCCAGCACTTTGCCGGTTTTACCCGCATCTTTACCGGAAAGAATCATAACAGTATCGCCGGTTTTGATATGCATTTTTTTCATGTTCGTGTACCTCCCTTAAAGCACTTCGGGAGCAAGAGACAAGATCTTCAGATAATCCTTGTCACGGAGCTCACGGGCCACCGGTCCAAAGATACGGGTGCCTCTCGGGTTTTTGTCTTCACGGATAATAACAGCGGCATTTTCGTCGAAACGGATATAAGTACCGTCTGCACGATGAACGCCTTTAGCAGTACGAACGACAACGGCTTTTACAACGTCGCCTTTTTTAACCATACCACCGGGTGCTGCCTTTTTAACACTGGCGACCACTACGTCGCCGATATTGGCGTACCTCCGGCCGGAACCGCCCAGAACACGGATACACATCAGTTCCTTTGCTCCGGTGTTGTCGGCTACTTTGAGGTAACTCTGTTGTTGAATCACAGTGGTTTCCTCCTTTACTTGGCCTTTTCGATGATTTCAACCACACGCCATCTCTTATCTTT
>CAYLYC010000246.1:0-1322 GCA_964387715.1 uncultured Eubacteriales bacterium
CGGCTTGATCTCTTATCTTGCCACCTATGCCCGGATCAACGAGTATGGTTCTATTGAAGCCCCCTTCCGCCGTGTGGATAAAGAAACCGGCATTGTGCTGGATGAAGTGGTTTACATGACCGCTGATATGGAAGACGATTACATTGTTGTTCAGGCAAACGAACCGCTGGATGAAACCGGCCGGTTTGCCCGTGCAAAGGTATCTGCCCGTTGCCGGGACGAATTTATTGAAGTTGAACGGGAACAAGCCGACTATATGGACGTTTCGCCCAAAATGGTTATCTCGGTTGCTACTTCCTTGATTCCCTTCCTGGAAAACGACGACGCCAACCGTGCTTTGATGGGCGCCAACATGCAACGTCAGGCTGTGCCGCTGCTGAAAACCGACGCTCCCATTGTTGGTACCGGTATGGAATACAAAGCGGCGGTTGACTCGGGTGTTTGCGTATTGGCCCAGCGTGCCGGTACGGTTACCCACGTACAAGCCGACCGCATTGACATCCTCACCGATGAGGGTGAAACCGACACCTATGAAGTAACCAAATTCCTCCGTTCTAACCAAGGTACTTGCATCAATCAACGTCCCGTGGTCAACGAAGGGGATAAGGTTGTAAAAGACCAGGTAATTGCTGACGGCCCTGCCACCGACCACGGTGAATTGGCTTTGGGTAAAAACGCCCTGATCGGCTTTATGACCTGGGAAGGTTACAACTACGAGGACGCCGTTCTCATTAACGAAAAAGTGGTACGGGATGACGTGTTCACCTCCATCCACATTGAAGAATACGAATTAGAAGCCCGTGACACCAAATTAGGGCCGGAAGATATCACCCGGGATATCCCCAACGTGGGTGAAGACGCTCTGAAGGATCTGGACGAACGGGGTATCATCCGGGTGGGCGCCGAAGTGCGTGCCGGTGATATTCTGGTTGGTAAGGTTACCCCCAAGGGTGAGACCGAAATGACCGCTGAAGAACGGCTGCTTCGTGCCATCTTTGGTGAAAAAGCCAGAGAAGTGCGGGATACCTCCTTGCGTGTACCCCACGGGGAATACGGCACCGTTGTGGACGTAAAGATCTTCGACCGTCACAACTGTTCCGAACTGAACCCCGGTGTTAACATGGTGGTTCGTTGCTATATCGCTCAAAAACGGAAGATCTCCGTTGGTGACAAAATGGCGGGTCGTCACGGTAACAAAGGCGTAGTTTCCCGGATCTTGCCGGTGGAAGATATGCCCTTCTTGCCCGACGGTACACCGCTGGATATGGGTAAAGCCCGCCCCCTCAAAAGAAAAGACTTACAATATCATCGGAGCTTCAGCT
>CAYLYC010000247.1:0-1296 GCA_964387715.1 uncultured Eubacteriales bacterium
AGACCTACTTTTCGAAAGCGGAGCCGACGTGCTCACCGGCGGCAACCATTCCTTTCGCCGGCGGGAGATGTACCCCCGGTACGAGCAGGATGAATTTGTGCTTCGTCCCGGCAACTATCCCCCATCAGCCCCCGGCAGCGGCATCTGCTTTGTGGATAAAGGCCGGTTTACCGCCGCCGTCATTTCGGTGATGGGTCAGGTCTATCTGCCTGCTACCCGTTGCCCCTTTGAAGTGGCAGATGAACTGGTGGCGCAGGCAAAGGATAGGGGCTGTAAGGTGATTTTGGTGGATATCCACGCCGAAGCCACCTCCGAGAAAAAAGCCCTGGCGTATTATCTGGATGGTAAGGTCACCGCCGTGGTTGGTACCCATACCCACGTGCAAACCGCCGATGCCCAGATCTTACCCGGGGGAACCGCCTACGTCACCGACGTGGGGATGTGCGGCCCCTTCCATTCGGTGCTCGGGGTAAAAAAAGAGCAATCCATCGCCCTGATGAAGGATAAATTACCGGTGCGGTTTGAAGAAGCGGAAGGCAACTGCCAGTTGGATGGGGTGGTCATTACGGTTGACCCTGCCACCGGTCTTGCCACCACCATTGAACCCATTCAATTATAAAAATTTGGAGGTAACTGCCATGATCTGTCCCCGTTGTAACCGTGAATATGACAAAGAGTTTGACCATTGCCTGGTGTGCAATGTGCCCTTGACCGAGTATACCCCCATTTTGGATGAGGAGGATTCTCTGCTCACCCCCGGGGAAACGGAGCAACCCGCCCTTGCAGACGAAAATCTGCCGGAACTGCTGGTTACGGTGATCGGGGAGCAGGAGGCAAGAGAAACGGTGGATCTGTTGCAGGGGATGAATATTCCTTGCCTTTGCCGGAAAAACCAAGAGGGGGAGGATTGGTTTGACCTGTTAGTCCCCGCCTGCTATTTTAATGACGGCTTTGCCCTGCTGGAGCAAATGGCACAAGCCGAAGAACAGCCGGATGATGAGGAATTGCCGGATGACGAGGAACAACCGGATGATGGGGCGGAACAACCGGATGATGGGGCGGAACAACCGGATGATGGGGCGGAACAACCGGATGAGGACACCGAAAACGGGGAACAGCCCCGGGCAAAAAAGTGGTATGAGTTCTGGAAATAACCGGTCAAAAAATTTTTTGAAAATTTTGTAAAAAAAGTGTTGACAATCGGTCAAGGTGCTGATATAATAAACGGGCTGTGAAAAAATGACCCATTAGCTCAGCTGGCAGAGCACTTGACTTTTAATCAAGGTGTCCGGCGTT
>CAYLYC010000248.1:0-1284 GCA_964387715.1 uncultured Eubacteriales bacterium
CGAACCCAGACATACAGAGTCAGAGTCTGCTGTGCTACCCTTACACAATTCCGCAACATCGCTTATTATTATATAGCAAATTGAGAAAATGTCAAGGGTTTTTCTGCGAAACCTTATTTATTCTCCAATGATTTGTTCCGCCAGATCATTGATTTTGTCCATTGCCTTATGAATGGCCTCCTGCCGTTCCATCTCGGTTGTGCCTGTACCGTCCACAAAAAGGGAATGGATGTTTTCCATGCCGATAAACCGCACGATCTCCTCCACATAATTCATCCCTTTGTTCAGCACCGGACGAAGCATCCAAGGCAGCGCCGTGCCGGAAGACTGCACATACACAAACGACCGGGGACGGTCTCCCAGAAGCCCATAGGGTTTTTCTTTTTTAAACGCAATGGTCTTTCCGGACATTAAAATGCAGTCCAAATACTGTTTTACCACCGCCGGATAGGACAAACTCCACATTGGCGCCGCCAACACATACCAATCCGCATCCACAAACTGGTCGCACAACCGATTGACCTGTGCCAGATCTTCCTGTTCCTCCGGGGCCAAGTCGCTGATTTGATCGGCGCCGATCAAGGTGCTTCGGCTTTGGAAATAATAGTGCTTCAGCGCCGGCAGATGGGTGGCATACAGATCCAACTCCTCAACCTTTACGCTTTCTCCCTTGGATACCAGGGTATCCACCAATTGCCGAGCCACCGTCTTACTGGCGGAAAGATGCTCCGGCTTGGTGTTGGCGGTGATATACAATAATTTTTTCATAATTCATCCTCCTAAACAAACTCATGGTTAGTATGGATGAAATATGTTGGAATATTCCAAAATGGAAACGATATCTGCAAAACCCTGTTCCCAAATGAATATGTTCGCCGCAACCTATGATTTTTTTCTACACAAAACCCCCGACCGATAGGGTGATGGCCTTAGCGGAGAATTTTCGCTTTGATAAAAATGCTACCATCGCATTTGACTGGTCAAATGCAAGTATGGGCTAAGCCCAAACCCATATAACAAGCAGAAAGAGAGAACAAATCGGTTAGTAGCCGAAATGTCCTCTCTTTTTCTGTTGATTAAATGAAATCGTGGCATAGCCACGATGAAATCTTCGCTTTACTCAGATGAAATCCAAGGCGTTGCCTTGGATGAAATCAAATCCGCCAGTTATATAACCCTGCGAAGCAGGATTTCATCGCGAAAGCGATTTCATCCACCAACGGTGGATTTCACCCGTCGAAGACGGATTTGACTGCGTGATACTCCGTTAAGAGTATCACGCTA
>CAYLYC010000249.1:0-1283 GCA_964387715.1 uncultured Eubacteriales bacterium
CGGCTTTAACCATTCGATTTTTGTGGATTTGCCTGCAAGTAATTCTTCGCCAAAAAAATCCACCTCCAAGTATTTTGCCCATACCGACATAAAGGACATCACACCGGGGGCGATCAGTTTGCCGAAGGGGGTGCTTTTGGCATATTCTTCGTCGGTATGCAACGGAATATGATCATAATCACGGGCAAAAGCCATCATCTTTTCTTTTTCTATAACCGCAGGAGCAGTATCCACCCTCATACCGAGTTTTAGATCTTCAAAAAACATGGTAACACCTCTTTTGTAAATAATACAACGGTAGTTGCTTTTTCAATGTGTTTATTATATAATACACTTGTGCATTAGTCAAATAAATGATTTAAACATTTGCTATCGAACGTTTCAATATAGAAGGGGTATAGAATGGAACTTAGGAATTTAATTACATTTATCCACGTTGCCGAACTGGGCAGTTTTACAAAAGCCGCCCAGCAACTCGGTTATTCCCAATCAACGGTTTCTTTTCAGATCAAACAGTTGGAAGATGAACTGGGTTGCCTGTTGTTTGAAAGAATCAATCACACCATCACCCTTACCCAGCGAGGATACGAGCTTGTGTCCTATGCTCACGGGGTTCGTGCGCTGACCGATGAATTTAAAGAAAACCTGACCAAGGAAGAACTTTCCGGCTCTATTCATATTGTTGCGCCTGACTCTATATGCGACGATATGATCAACTCTCACTACATCGACTTTCACAAAAAGTATCCCTCGATCTCCATTCGGTTTACCACCGGTGACTCGGCGTTGATGCTTAATATGCTGGACCATAACGAAGCAGACTTTATCATCACTCTGGATAGCCGCTTATATAATAAAGATTATATCATTGCCAAAGAGCAACCTCTTTCCATGCACTTTGTTGCAAGTAGGGAGTCGAAGTTTGCCGGTGTGAAAGGGCTGTCTGTCAAAGATATTATGAACGAGCCCTTTGTATTAACCGAATACGGTCAAGGTTACAGACGGGTTTTGGATCGGGAACTTGCAAAAATGTCGCTGGAGATCACACCGGTTCTTGAGATCGGACGAACCGATATCATTACCACAATGATCGCTGGGAACGATATGGTTTCCTTTCTGCCGGATTTTGTTACCAAAGATTTAGTGGATATGGGCGTCCTCTGCTATCTTGATGTGAGCGATATCCATGTGGATATCTGGAAACAACTGATCTACCACAAAAACAAGTGGATATCAAAAAGTATGAAAACGTTTATTGAGTACGTAAAAGAGCAAGAATTTTC
>CAYLYC010000250.1:0-1280 GCA_964387715.1 uncultured Eubacteriales bacterium
CCTACGAAGAAAACGGCGAGAATCCCGAACTTGTAATCTATAAAAAGAGATAAAATACCGCTGAGATGGATCGCTCCACCTCAGCGGCGTTTTACGTTTATCGGTCAACAATTACGCCGCCGTAAGCAAAGAAGAAAGGAGTCAGCCGTTGATCCCAAATGTCCACGTTATGCGACACTTCCGATTTTGTATATCCGCTTGTAAAATGGGAAATACTACTGTAATCACGTGGCTTTGGAGGGGAAAATGGGTAATAAAGGATATTTTCAGGGATGGTACTTCAAATGCTGTAATGGAGATAAAACGGTTGCTTTTATTCCTGCCTATCATCGCAGTCAAAATACAACGTCCGCATCCTTGCAGATCATAACGGATGACAACGCTTACAGCATCCCGTTTGAGGGATTGGCATACACGAAAAAGCCGTTCGCTGTAAAAATAGGTGGCTGCGTTTTTTCGGAAAAGGGGATAACCTTAAATTTTCAAAACAGCCAATGCAATCTGGAAGGTCGGCTGCGCTTTCGGTCGCTTTCGCCCATTGCGTATGACATTATGGGCCCGTTCGCACTGGTTCCGTTTATGCAATGCCGACACGGTGTTTGCAGTATGTCCCACAGAATTGACGGACAGATCAAACTGAACGGTCAGCCGTTTGATTTTTGTGACGGTGTCGGTTATATCGAATCCGACAGGGGCCACTCTTTCCCCAAACGATATATTTGGACGCAATGCTGTTTTGAAAATGGCTCTCTCATGTTATCTGTGGCGGATATCCCTATGCTTGGATTTCATTTTACGGGAATCATCGGTGTTGTTTTGCTGAATGGACGGGAATATCGCATCGCCACATATCTTGGGGCAAGTATCAAACGAATGGGCATAAATACGGTTACCGTGAAACAAGGGGAGTTTGAGTTTACTGCCGAACTGCTAAAAAAGAATGCGCATCCGCTTTTGGCACCCACAAACGGCGACATGAGCAGAACCGTTCACGAAAGCGCATCCTGCAAAGCACACTATAACTTTTCGCACAAGAATAAGGTGTTGTGTGATTTCGTCAGCGACAAAGCCAGTTTTGAATTTGAATATTTCGATGGGGATTCCCCTTTGGAAACCGCTTCAAATTAGACAAAGCAAAACCTCTGGAATCAAGCGATTCCGGAGGTTTTCTGCCTAATCCCATCAAGATTGATGTGGCTACGTTGACAAATCACCAAAAAACTGCTATAATACATATACCCCTAATGGTATGGAGGTTAGAGTATGAAACAGTGTATGGA
>CAYLYC010000251.1:0-1264 GCA_964387715.1 uncultured Eubacteriales bacterium
GGAACAGGGTGGCCAGATCCATGGCGTATCGGGTGATCTTTGAGGGGTCTAACGCTTTGGCGGCTTCCACGATTTGGTCGGGCAACGTGCCAATATGGCGAATCAATTCCATTTCCGCCGGGTCGGTTAAACATTCCATCGCCGAAGCGGGAAGGGGTTTGGCGGCAATGCCTTCTGCTGCCAGATTTTTCAAAATACTGCAAATACGGGCGTGAGCGTATTGCACGTAATAAACCGGGTTATCGGAGGATTGCTCCACCGCCAGGTCCAGATCAAATTCACAATGGGTGTTGGGTTCACGCAGGTTGAAGAAGAACCGAGCGGCATCGATGGGCACTTCTTCCAACAGGGTAACCAGCGTAATGGCTTTACCGCTGCGTTTGGACAGTTTAATGGTTTCGCCGCCCTGTACCAGACGAACCATTTGCATCAGCACCACGCTTAACCGGTCGGGGTCAACGTCCAGCGCTTGTAAAGCCGCCTTCAAACGGGGCACGTAACCGTGATGGTCAGCCCCCAGTACGTCAATGGCACGGTCAAATCCCCGGGTCACTAACTTGTTGTAGTGATAGGCGATATCCGGCACCACATAGGTGGGAACACCGTTGGAACGAACCAAAACGAAATCTTCGGTGTTAAAATCACTGCCCTTAAACCAGATTGCTCCTTCTGATTCGTAGGTATGACCCTTTTGAGTGAGCAGGTCAACGATCTCTTTTACACCGCCGGCGGCATGAATGGAACTTTCCTTGAACCACACGTCATATTCAATGCGGTATTGTTTCAAGTCCCGTTCCAAACCCGCAATGTTCAAAGGCAGGGCATAGTCCACCAGGGCTTTGCGCCGTTCTTCTACCGATGCGCAGACGTATTGATCGCCATGGAGTTGGGCGAATTGTTTGGCGTGGTCGGTGATATCCTGTCCGTGATAGGCATCCTCCGGCATTTCTACTGAAGGGTCGAACAGTTGCAAGTAACGGGTTTCTAAAGAAAGACCGAATTTATTGATTTGGTTACCTGCGTCATTGATGTAAAATTCCCGGCAAACCTCATAACCGGCGGCATCCAGTACACTTGCCAAACTGTCGCCCAATGCACCGCCTCGGGCGTTACCAATGTGCATGGGACCGGTGGGGTTGGCAGAAACGAATTCCACGTCGGCTTTTTGTCCTGCGCCAAAGTCAGAGCGGCCGTATGCCTCCCCTTGTTCCTGCACCTGTTCCAGGATCTTGGCGTAATAAATGGGGGCTAACCGGAAGTTAAT
>CAYLYC010000252.1:0-1263 GCA_964387715.1 uncultured Eubacteriales bacterium
ATCGTATCGGACCCTTTGAAATCGAAAGCGTCATCATGGAACTGCCCTATGTTCTGGAATGCGGTGTTTCTGCGGCACCTGATGAGGTACGCGGACAGGTTGTAAAAGCCAGTATCGTGTTGACGAAAGGCACACAGCCCTCTGACGAATTGGTGAAGGAAATTCAAAACTATGTTAAATCCCGTACCGCACCTTATAAATATCCCAGAATTGTGGTATTTAAGGATGAATTGCCCAAAACCGTAAGCGGTAAGATCATGCGGAACAAACTGTAAGGCAGGGAAGTGGCATGACTTATAAACGTCTCACTTTATTGGCAGGTCATTACGGCAGTGGAAAAACCAATATTGCGGTGAATTTGGCCATGGACATTCGTAAAAAAAACCACGGGAAAGTGGCCATCGCCGATCTGGACATCGTCAATCCCTATTTTCGTACCAAGGATAGTATGGAACAATTGACTCGTGCCGGGATTACGCTGCTCAGTTCTCCCTATGCCGGGAGTAACGTGGATGTTCCCGCCATTCCCCAGGAAATGTATGCGCTAACCGACGATCGGTCTTTGACGGCGGTTATTGACATTGGCGGTGATGACCGAGGTGCCTTGGCTTTGGGTCGTTATGCTCCGCGCATTTTAGAAGAAAACAACTTCGAGTTCTATGGGGTTATTAACTGCTATCGTCCCTTAACGGCGGATGTGCCATCCACCGTAGAAGTGCTGGAGGAGATTCGTCTTGCCGGCGGTTTGCCTTTTACCGGTTTAATTAACAATTCTAATTTAGGTGATGCTACCCGCTGTGAAGACGTTATAGCATCGGTTGAATACGCCAATGGCGTAGCCAAAGCCACCGGTCTGCCGGTTGTTATGACTACAGTAAAGGAATCCTTGTATTCCCAATTAAAAGACCAAATTCCGGATTTGTTCCCATTGGGGTTACAAACCAGGATTTTTGATAATCCACAATCTAATTTTCAGTCACAAAAGGAGAGATGAACTTATGGCAAAAGTAAGTTTCAGAACCGACTGGTGTAAAGGGTGCGGCCTTTGTGTTGACGCCTGTCCCAAAAAGATTCTGGCTCTGGCAAATGATCAGATTAACAAAAAAGGCCACCATCCGGTGGTTGTGACCGATGCAGCACAATGCATTGGCTGTGCATTTTGCGCAACCATGTGTCCTGATTGCATCATTACGGTAGAGAGGTGAGAACTGTGGCAGAAAAAGTATTGATGAAAGGCAACGAAGCCATTGCTGAAGCTGCTAT
>CAYLYC010000253.1:0-1230 GCA_964387715.1 uncultured Eubacteriales bacterium
CCACCCCAAACACAACACCCCCTATGATGAACTGATCTTTCCTGCAGAATTGGAAAACGTTCATTATAAAGGGGCGATCGGGAAACGGAATCGGTATATGATTCAACGTTCCGGTTATGCGGTTTGTTATATCCGTTATACCTGGGGCGGTGCAGAGCAAACCTATCGATATGCCAAAAAACAGTCCATATCCATTATCGATCTATAAAAAAACACCATCCGTCTTTTGACTGATGGTGTGACAGAAATCAACTGCAAACGCATCAAAAAGTTGTTTCTGACAAGGGTAGTATATGATCATTCGGGAGGATTATACGGATTTTTCAAAAAAACACTTGCATTTCATAGGTTGTTGTGGTATCCTTATTTGGTAAATATATGTTTAATTTTTTCGGAGGTTTTCCAAATGACTGTATATGAAATTATTTTAGGCATTGCTTTGTTGATCTTTGCTATCATTATCATCGGCGTTATCCTGCTGCAAGAAGGTCGCCGTCAAGGAATCGCCGGCGCCATCAGCGGCGGTGCTGACACCTTCCTTTCCAAAAGCAAGGCCCACTCTTTGTCTGACAAATTGCGCCGCATGACCAAATATGTTGCTTTGATCTTCATTCTGTTGGTTGTTGCTGTGAACGCCGTTTCTATCTTGACTGCTTAATTTATTACAAAATCAAAACCGCCCTTTCCGATGAAAGGGCGGTTTTGATTTTGTGATTTACAACACTTTTGGTTACCCGAAGGCGTACTGTTGTACGTCGAGAGGCGAAGTTTGTTGATAGCATAAAACGTTAAAACGTATTCCTTTTTCTTGCTTTATGCGTTCTACGCTTTTTTGACGTCGCCTATTTTTGGTTTGCGGTTTTAAGAATAACGTCGTGAGAGCCGCCTTCCACAATACTTACGGCAGAAACCAAGGTCATCCGGGCATTCTTTTGCAGGTCGGGAATGGAGATAACACCGCAGTTGCACATGGTGGATTTAACCTTGTACAAACTCTTTTCCACGTTGTCGTGCAAAGAACCGGCATAGGTTACGTAAGAGTCAACCCCTTCTTCAAAGGAGAGTTTGGACTTGCCGCCCAGATCATACCGTTGCCAGTTACGGGCACGGTTGGAACCTTCGCCCCAGTATTCTTTCACGTAAGTGCCGTTGAGGTTCAGTTTGGGAGTGGGGCTTTCGTCAAACCGGGCAAAGTAACGACCCAGCATAATGAAGTCAGCGCCCATTGCC
>CAYLYC010000254.1:0-1196 GCA_964387715.1 uncultured Eubacteriales bacterium
GGTGGATTATGGCCGTTCCATCGGCTTTCAAGGGGATTTCTACATCGAGCCCAAACCCAAAGAACCCATGAAGCATCAATATGATTTTGATGCCGCAACCGCAATTGGTTTCCTGCGTCAGTACGGTCTTGATCAAGATTTTAAGATGAATATCGAGGCCAATCACGCAACGCTGGCCGGTCATACCTTCCAGCATGATCTGCGTGTTTCCGCCATAAACGGTATGCTGGGTTCGATCGATGCCAATCAGGGCGATCTGCTCCTTGGCTGGGATACTGATGAGTTTCCCTCCAACGTATACGATGCCACAATGTGTATGTATGAAGTGCTAAAAGCCGGCGGTCTTACAGGCGGTTTTAACTTCGATTCAAAAACACGTCGTCCCAGTTATACAGCCGAGGATATGTTCCACGCATTTATCTTGGGAATGGATACCTTTGCATTGGGTCTTATCAAAGCGGCGGAAATCATAGAAGACGGCAGAATTGACGCCTTTGTGAAAGAAAGATATGCCAGTTTTGAAAAGGGTATCGGCAAAAAAATCGTGGAAGGAAATACCTCCCTGACAGAACTTGCAATGATTGCCGAAGAGATGGGCGCACCTGCGCTTCCGTCAAGCGGCAGACAGGAATATCTGCAGAGCATCATCAACCAAATTATGTTTTAATCAATGAAAAAAGCGGAGTGAACTTCACTTCGCTTTTTTACATACATCATTACATTTGGTGGGCTATTGAATTATTCCGGTTTTTGTGATATATTGATAGGGTAGGGGGTTTTAATATGGTTAAAAGGAATTATAATGTGGATTTGTTCCGTGTAATTGCGGCATTTCTTGTGACGGTATTACATGTGTTAGGAAAAGGGGCCATCCTAAAAAGCACGTTACCAAGCGAAAGCAATTACTGGATCGCCTGGTTTATGGAAATTTGTGCGTACTGTGCTGTTAATTGCTTTGCATTGATTAGCGGATACGTAATGGTAAACAAGACCGTAAAAGCCAAAAGTATCGTTGGCTTATGGTTTCAGGTCTTGTTTTATTCATTGCTGATTACCGCCTTGTTCTTTGTGTTTATGCCCGAAAGCAGAAGCATCAGGGCTTTGGTATTTGCGTTTATGCCCGTATTAGGAAAACAATGGTGGTATGTATCGTCATATTTTGCCTTGTTCTTTTTCATCCCATTTTTAAATAAAGC
>CAYLYC010000255.1:0-1169 GCA_964387715.1 uncultured Eubacteriales bacterium
CACCCATAAACCTCCCTTCATTTTGCGGGCGCTGAATAAGATCTGCGCTGTGTACTTAACCGTTATCCGGGGCACTCCCATGATGGTTCAACTGCTGATCATGGGCTTTGTGGTTATGGTCCCTAAAAGCGAAACCAGTATGATCTGGTGCGGTATCGTTACTTTGGGTATCAACTCCGGTGCTTACGTGGCAGAGATTGCCCGTTCCGGCATTATGTCCATTGACGTAGGACAAACCGAAGCCGGTCGTTCTTTGGGACTGAATTACGTCCAAACCATGTGGTATATCATCATTCCCCAAGCCATCAAAAACATTTTGCCGGCATTGGGCAATGAAATGATCATTCTTTTGAAAGACACCTCTCTTGTTTCGGTCATCGCCCTGCGGGACGTTACCAAACAAGCTCAAAATATTGTTGCTAAAACATACGAACCCTTTGTGCCTTATATCAGTTTGGCAATTATCTACCTGGTTATCGTTATGTTCTTAACCAAACTGTTGGGCATACTGGAAAGGAGGTTGCGTAAGAGTGACCACTAATAAAGACGTTTTGATTCGGGTGGAGAATCTGCAAAAATCCTTTGACGACATCCACGTGCTCCGGGGTATTGATATGGACATCTGCCGTGGGGACGTTGTGGTGGTCATCGGGCCTTCCGGTTCGGGAAAATCCACCTTTTTACGCACCCTGAATTTGTTGGAAAACCCCACCGGCGGTAAAATCTTTTTTGAAGGTGCCGATATTACCGATAAAAAAGCAAATATCAATTTACACCGTCAAAAAATGGGAATGGTGTTTCAACAGTTCAACCTGTTCCCCCACATGACCGTGCTGAAAAACATGACCTTGGCGCCCATCAAATTGCTGGGCAAATCCAAGGAAGAAGCCGAAGCCAAAGCCATGGAACTGCTTCGCATGGTAGGGCTGGATGACCGGGCTGACGCCTATCCTTCCCAACTGTCCGGCGGTCAAAAGCAACGGGTTGCCATTGTTCGCGCCCTGTGCATGGAACCGGAAGTTATGCTGTTTGACGAACCCACTTCTGCCCTTGACCCGGAAATGGTGGGCGAAGTGCTGGATGTTATGAAAAATTTAGCAGATAATAATATGACCATGGTGGTTGTGACCCACGAAATGGGCTTTGCCAAAGAAGTGGGCAGCCGGGTG
>CAYLYC010000256.1:0-1159 GCA_964387715.1 uncultured Eubacteriales bacterium
TATTGCGTTAAAAACCACCGATATGCGTTAGCATGATCGGTGGTTTTTGCCTTATACGGTTTTGATTTTATGCTAAAATATATTGTTTTGCCCGTTGCAATCCCCGTAGCAAAGGATAAATCAACGCAATGCCCAGGATCAGATTGGAAACACCGTGTATGGCATCAAAGGGCAGACCGGCTATGATCCAAGCCACCATTCCTTTGAAATCCAATCCAAACAAAAGGGCTTGTGCCGGCGCATAGAGAATGCCGTACATAAATCCATGGGCGGCGCATACCAGCCCGTACACCCCAATCGCCGTTTTCCCTTTCATGTTACGGGGCAGCAGCATGGTAACACCCCACAGGATGGTCCACAAATACAAATGGGGTATCCACCAGGTGGTAAAACCGTAGATCAGACCCAGCAAAAACACATATACGTAGATGGGATACAACGCTTTTTGCCGAAACACCACCGTAAACACAACGGTGAATACTGCCAACAAGTGCATATTAGGCAAAGATTCCATCACCATTTTAGACAGAAACATCACGCAACCCAAAACACCGAAAACAGTTACTTCCTTTACATTCAGTTTCATGGTTTTACTGTTCTACCTTTAAGGAATAGGTGGCACCGTCTTGAATCTGGGTGGTATCTACGCCGCTGGTGGCATAGTCACCGTTCACATAAAAAGCCCAGTAAGTACCGTCGGTTTCATAGTCGGCGGTAATTCCGTTTACGGTCTTTATGTACATACCGTAGTCACCCTGTTCCCCTGCGATCAGTTCTTCATCCAACAGGGCTTCCCCCACGGTGGACTTATCGCTGGTGATCTGGAAGGTGGTTTCCGCCCCTTTGCCATCCACCACAATAAAGGTGAAGGTTTTTTCCAAAGCATCGGTGGGGGTGGGTTGAGATTTGTCGCCACATCCGGTGGTAAGCAGTGCCATAGCCGCAATCAGCACCATACACAGAATGACCGACAACCATTGTTTGGGCATGGTCAATTTCATTTTGGTATTCTCCTTTTTTTGTTTTTCCTCTCCCAAGGGCCGGCACTCGCAACCATAACGAAAGGTATGTATGACCGGATATTTCGACTGCGGCAAGATTTTGGTTCACCTTCTCAGCATTTCTGCCAATGGCTTGTCCCCGATTTGCGGCATCGGGT
>CAYLYC010000257.1:0-1138 GCA_964387715.1 uncultured Eubacteriales bacterium
CCGAGGGCAATCCCGGATTTATCACCTACGGTACTACCACCGATACCGACGATGAGACCATCGTTACCTACCCTTATGTTTTGGGACAGTATCAACGTCGCATCCCTGCGCTGGGTACGTTTTTTAATTTCTTAAAGACCACACCCGGTTATTTCGTCTGCATTTTCACCCCCTTTATGCTCATTATCATCTATGAAGGTGTGAGATTCTTCAATCTGTTCCGCCGCTATAAAAAGGAGCAGATGGAAGAAATGCAGTTGGAAAAGGATAAGATCGAAGCCGAAAAAGCCGAGAACGCCAAGATCCTTGAAGAACTTCGGGTGCTTACCGCCCAGCTTGAAGGTCGCGCGGCAGCAACCGCCGAACCTGTGACCGCCCCAGCAGATGATACCGCCTCCCATCCCACACCGGATACAGAAGCAGAGTAGACCATCCATCCTTCTCAATTAAGAAAGAAGATCATACCCCATGTTGTATTTTATTTTAGGAACCCTTTTTGGCAGTTTTGTTACCTTTATCACCGTTGCGATCATCAGCATCAACAAGACGGATGACGACAGGAACGTTCCCCAACCCCACAGCGAAGAACCAGGAGTGACCAGCGATGCCCGAAACAAATAACCAAGACGCCCTACTATTCACGTTGATCGGGATCCTCGCACTCATCCTGTTGGTCGCCATGATGATCCGACTGGCACAGTTTTTTAGCGATTTTTCCCACGAACTACGCTACATCAACAATGAGATCGGTCGAACCGAAGGTGCTGAACGGAAGCACTGGATCCGTCGAAAACGCCGGCTATGGCTGTCACTGATCCCTTTTATAAAGTATTGATAACCTCGCGCCGTCCTATCGTTTACCGATGGGCGGCAATCAAAGCTTATATCTGCAGATGTAGGTTTTGATTGCCGAAAGGCAAAGCCCAAGTTTATAACCGTTTCCTTTACTGCGCCAACATCAAAAGGAAAACGGTTCAATCCGTGGACGTTGGCAACGCAAAAAATAAGGAGGTCATGTAAAATGACGAAAAACAAAAGCACCAAGCGTGCTTTGCTGGTCAGTGCACTGTCACTTTTGCTGTGCGTGGCTATGCTGGTTGGTAGTACCTTTGCTTGGTTTACCGATTCTGTTACCTCT
>CAYLYC010000258.1:0-1116 GCA_964387715.1 uncultured Eubacteriales bacterium
GGGTTCTTTTCTGGCGCACCAGGAGGGACTCGAACCCCCGACCTTTTGGTTCGTAGCCAAACACTCTATCCGGCTGAGCTACTGGCGCATCACTTTCGTGCCAAAGTATAATACCACAGTCCGATTGAAAAATCAAGTACTATTTTCAAAAATTTCATAAAATTTTTTATTACACCGATTTTGTAAATTTCAGTTGCATTTAAGAGCAGATAAGAGTATAATATTTCTATTACAAGACAAGGAGGAATCGGTTTGAAACAATTATCCCAAGGTGAGCAAACGCTTCGCGATCGTGTGCAAAACGAATTATATGCCTGGGAGGTCTCCCACGGCAGAACGGCGTTTCACAAAAACGGCGGCGTATCCCGGGTTGCCCGTGTTTTGTATTACATCACCGGTATTTTTTCTCTGTTTGTTCTTGTGTTGCACGAACTGATCCTCTGGGTGATGGAAAGTGCCCCGTGGTATCGTAAGTTGCCGGATGAGTGGGTGTTTTTTGAAAGAAGCCGCTGGCTGGTTCACGCACTCCTTGTCCTTGCTGTCTTTTCATTGATATTCGCCTTATTAAAAAAGCATACCGTAGTTTATGGGTTACAAGCAGTATTTGGCGTGGGTTGCATTGTCCAGATCGTGTTGATTCTGGTGGGATATCCTACCAATCAAGCCCTTTTGGTTTGTTTGTATGTGGTGTCGTTGATCTCTTCTCTCAGTTGCGGCCTCATTCTTTTGGCCAGGTATATCAATAACAGACGTATCAACAAAGCGGTGGAAGAAGAATACACAAAGATCTACAACAGCTATGACCGTGATGACGGGGAACTGCTGGATTCCGACACTTGGGAAGCATGGCTGTTGGATCACGAAAACGCACTGAAAAAGGAACAATAACCGTAGAACAAATCATGAAGGGGGTGGTATTGTCATGGCGGTAGAATATTGGGATATTTTAGACCGTGAGGGGAATTTTACCGGTCGTCGCATGAAACGGGAACATTTCAATCACTTCCGTTCCGGACAATATCATCTTGTAGTACATATTTGGATCAAGAATTCCAACGGACAGTTCTTGATCCAAAAACGAAGCGCCGACCGTATGCCTATGCCCGGCGAATGGGC
>CAYLYC010000259.1:0-1103 GCA_964387715.1 uncultured Eubacteriales bacterium
CCCGAAAGCGTTGGCTGGTTTTTTGGGCAGGGGTGAGGATCTTCGGTTCTTTCTTTTCTCTGCCCAGCAGGTAATCGGTGGACACCTCGTAAAAAGCGGCGGCTTTCAGCAAAAAGTCCAATCCACATTCCCGCACTCCTTTTTCGTAATGGGACAAAAGCGCCTGAGAAATGCCCAAGCTGATGGATGCCTGTTTTTGGGTAATGCCCCGTTTTCGCCGCAGTTCGGTCATGCGACGGGCAAAGGTGTTGACCATATTCCGTTCCCCGCTTTCGAAAAACACTTGTAATTATACTTTGAGTATATTATAATATGAATAAACTCATTTGTAAAGGGGAACTTTTGTCCATGAAAACCTACAAAGTCCATTTAATACGCCACGGCAGAGAAAGCGCCAAGGGTGTGGTGCGGTATATCGGGGTTACCGATGTGCCCCTCACCGCAAAAGGCAGAGAGGAATTGGAGCAAATGGTGGCAGAAGAACCCTTCCCCCCGGTACAGGCGGTGTATTCCAGCCCCCTTCGCCGGTGCACCCAAACGCTGGAGATCTTATATCCCCATTTAACCCCGGTGATCGAAGACAATCTGCGGGAATGTGATTTTGGGGCGTTTGAGGATAAGACCCCGGAGGAATTAAAGGATGATCCAGCTTATGCTCAATGGCTGTCCGGCGGTACGCCCCCGGGAGGAGAGAGCGGTGAGCAGTTTTTCAAGCGCAGTGTGGTGGCGTTTGCCAAAATCGTGGAGGAAGCCATGAAAAAAGGAGAAACCGAAATTGGGGTTTGTTGCCACGGCGGTTCCATTATGGCAATTTTAGCCCAATGCGGTCTGCCCCAACGCACCCCCAGCGATTGGATCTGTTCCCCCGGCGGCGGCTATACCCTGCTCATCACCCCCGGCGTGTGGATGCGGGGCTACAAGGCAGAAGTGATTGCACGGTTTTAATAGACGGTTTATATAGAAACACCCTTCACGACCACAATTGGCGTAAAGGGTGTTTTGTTTGTGTAGTGGAAATCAGGGGGTTGGTGTGCCAAAACAACTTCCCTTGAGGTATTCCCCTGTTAGGGGAAATGTCTGCGAAGCAGACAAAGGGGTTGCTG
>CAYLYC010000260.1:0-1094 GCA_964387715.1 uncultured Eubacteriales bacterium
GATACGTCTCCATATATGTTGAACTCAATTAAGAGTCAAACACGATATTCAATTTCTCTATTCACGCAGGAAATTGCAACATTGTTATTCTATCAAATACCCTTGGCGTTGTCAAGGTTTTCGTTGGAAAAAATTGCGGTAAATAGTTGGGTTGCCCGCTGTACGTTGCCCTGCAAATACAGCCATCCAAACAACGCTTCCAGGCCGGTGGCTTGATGATACTGGGCTCTGGTGGCGCTTTTGGGCGCACGAACGGTATGGGCGTTCCGACCCCGTTTGAACACCTGGTATTCTTTTTCGGTCAGCATTTCTTTGATTTTCTCTACCCCTTGGGCTTGTGCCGGGGCGCTGACCATTTGCACTTTGGCAAGGTTCAATTCCTTGGCGGGGCGGTTGGCTTCACAAGCCAGATACTCCCGCACCATCAATTCATACACCCCGTCCCCCACAAACGCCAAGGTTGCCGGGCTTAAATTATCCGGGTCGCACCCCATATCCAAAAAACGCATACGCACACTTCCTATGACAAATAATCAAATTCCATATCATAGATGGAAACCGTATCTCCATCCTGGCAGCCGGCGTCAACCAGCGCATTGATGATGCCGCTTTGATGCAACACCCGTTGGAAATATTGCAAGGATTCGTAATCTTCCGGATTGATGGTTGCCATGATTTTTTTGAGCCATTCTGCTTCCACCACGTACACGCCGTTTTCTTGGGTGACGGTAAACCGGGCATCGGGTTTGACTTCTTCCAGCGGAGCAGGTTCTGCTTCAAAGGTGGCAATGGGCGGCAAGGTTTGAAGAACCGCCGCAACCCGGTTGATCAGTTCCTTTGTGCCCTCACAAATGGGGGCGCAAATGGAGAAATATTCATACCCTTTGTCTTCCACATATTCTTTTAACCGTTGGATCTGCTCAGGGGTTGCCATATCGGTCTTATTACCCACAACGATTTGGGGACGACCAGACAATTCCGGACTATAGACCGCCAATTCACGATTGATGGCTTCAAAATCTTCGATGGGGTCTCTGCCCTCACTGCCGGCAACATCCAGAATATGCACCAGCAATCGGCAACGCTCCACATGG
>CAYLYC010000261.1:0-1075 GCA_964387715.1 uncultured Eubacteriales bacterium
CCCTTTGTCTGCTTCGCAGACATTTCCCCTAACAGGGGAATACCTCAAGGGGAAGCCGAAAAAACTACACATGACCCTTGGGGAATACCTCCAGGGGAAGCCGAAATGGGTTGGGTGGTTTCGCAACCGCCCTGGTTGGTGTGGGACACCTTATTTTGTATAAACAAAAACTGCCTTGCTTATGTGCAAGACAGTTCATTTTTTACGAGGATAGGGTGTGGGGTCGTCGGTTAAACCGGCAAGATAGTCCATACTTGTATTAAGTACCAAAGCCAATTTGCGGCATTGTTCAAATGTGAAATATCGTTTTCCACTTTCTAATTTTGAATAGTCACTTTGGTCTATACCGGTAAGCATTTGAATTTTAATTTGCGTATATCCTTTGGATGTTCGCAATTCTTTTAATCGATTCATACTATCACCATATATATTATGGCAAATTTCCCTATTGAAATTAGGGTGAAATTGACCTATAATGATAGATGGTGAAACAAAAAACTGCCTTGCTTATGCAAGACAGTTCATTTTTTACGAGGATAGGGTGTGGGAGTGTCGGTCAAACCCACCAAGTAGTCAACACTTGTGCGGTAATACGCTGCCAGTTTTATTGCCAACTCTAAAGGCAGAGGGCGTTCTAAACGCTCATATTTGGAATAAAGAGATTGATCGCACAGCAAGTAGTCTGCCACCGTTTGCTGGGAAAGGTCTCGGTCTTCCCGCATATCACGAATCCGTAAATACATTGTTATCACCCAGTATTACTATAACCGAGGACAGATTGTCCTATTGACATTTAGGTCAATATGTCCTAAAATAGTTGTGAGGTGAACATCGTTGATCGTGAAGGAAAAAACTGCCACCTTTGTGGGGCATCGGGATTGTTACGGATTGGATGAAGTCCGTTTGCGACAGGAAATTCGTCGGCTGATCGAACTGGGAGTGGACACCTTTTTGTCCGGGAGTATGGGGCGTTTTGATGCCATTTGTGAGCGCACCGTCCATGAATTGAAAGGGGAATACCCTCACATCCGGCTGTTTTTGGTGATCCCTTATCTTTCTTTCCACCCCAAACACA
>CAYLYC010000262.1:0-1052 GCA_964387715.1 uncultured Eubacteriales bacterium
ATACTCATCCTACCGGGTCTTGTCAACACTTTTTTGCGAAATATTCTTGATAATATTTCACCAGTTCGTGTTTTCGGCATAGGATAAAAGCAGGGTGCGAAATTTTGTTTCCCTTTTCGATACCGGCTGATACCGGGCCCGTATCAGCCGGAGAATATTCCTGATTTTTGCGGGAAAACTATTGACATATCGGGGAAAATTAGGTATTCTATAAATAGAGATCATAATTTTTAGGAGGTAAATGTTATGGAAGAAAAAAGAACTTTTTGGATTATTGCTACCGTTGTTGCGCTGGTTGGCGTTGCTGCCGCTGTAGCTTACTTTGTAACCCGTTATTTGCGGGCACAGACCTGTGAAGAATTGTTGGATGATTACGATTATGACTATGATTGTGATTGCGATTATGATTGCGATTGCGACGGTTGTGATTGTGAAGCCGCAGAAGCTGCAGAATAATTCAAACTAAACAAGATTTGCAAAAAGCAGAGCGAGGGGTGACCTTTCGCTCTGCTTTTTTGTTGCTCTGTTTTTTGGTTTATGCGCAGTACTGTTCCACCCTGTTACATTCTTGTATCTTGAATCGCAACAGATCATGCCTCGTCGCTCGTTTGATGATAGGTTATACGGAAATAATCTAAATAGGTTTTAAACGTATCCTGCGCGGACAGGCAAGTATCGGTAAGATATCCCTTCTCCCGGTACCATTCTTTCAGTCCACGGTAGTAGAACATTTTAATTTTATCTTCGATGATAAACGGAACGATTCCGTGCTTTAAGCACTCCTTGAACATAATCAGTCTTCCGATACGACCGTTACCATCCTGGAACGGGTGAATGCGCTCAAACTGCACGTGAAACTCGATGATATCCTGGAGAGTAACATTTTTTTTGCTGTTATAATCGGCAAGGAGTTTTTTCATATCGGCCGCCACGTCTTCGGGTAGGGTGGTTTCCATACCGCCGACTTCGTTGGGCAACTTTTTATATTCGCCCACCGCAAACCAATCTTTTTTCGAATCGCTTGTTCCGGTCTTGAGAATAAAATGCAGATG
>CAYLYC010000263.1:0-1026 GCA_964387715.1 uncultured Eubacteriales bacterium
GGCTGACCGTTGATGTACATCTGATAGATGCCCAGTGCGGATGCATACACGCGGGGCAGGGCATCTTCTCCGTTATATACTGCATCTGCCGAATAATTGTTTTTTTCAAAAATTTTAACAATTGCCCTTGAAAGTGAGCGTTAATCTTCAGCCAGTAGAATCCTCATAAAGCACCTTTCCTTTTCGATATAATCAATTATACCATAGAATGACGAAAAAATCATCCTTTATATTGAGTGTTTCTTCATTCTTCGAAAATATTTTACATACCAAACCTTAAGTGGAATAAAAATATAACAAATATAAATATAACAAATAAATTATGACTTGTGTTTTTTACTCCAGTTAAGTTTCGCAGATTATACTAATGAATGAGCA
Source organism: uncultured Eubacteriales bacterium (assembly GCA_964387715.1). Classification (GTDB taxonomy): domain Bacteria; phylum Bacillota; class Clostridia; order Oscillospirales; family Acutalibacteraceae; genus UMGS1484. The sequence continues at coordinate 379 of CAYLYC010000263.1, forward strand.
CAAAATGGAAATCAATAAATAATACAAGCATATGGTGTATATCCACCCATTCCAAACGCTAAAACAGGAGTGACTTTTTATGAAAAAACTTTTATCCCTATTGCTAATACTTGCTTTGATGGCAACGGTTCTCACTGGTTGCGGAAAAGACGACGGCGGTACGTCCTCAAATGGCGTCGGCTCTACGGTAGGCGGAACCGCCGCCGAACTGGGTGATGACAGCACCACCTTCGGCGAAAGTTTGGAAGATCTGAACGTATACGCCGGTTATTTTGAAGATGACATCGTTGATATAACCGTAAACTGCGTTTCGGGCACCAGCGGTTGCTATACCCTTGACGGTAACGTGTTGACATTTAGCGCCGTAAAAGAGGATTCCGTGTATTCTGTTGCAGGCAAACTCAAGGGTAATATTGTTATTGATATCGGTGATGATTACAAGTTTGACCTGGAACTTCAAGGATTGTCCCTGGTAAGTGACAGCACCAATCCCATTATGATAAAAAGCGGAGACGAAGTTTCCGTTACTGCGAAATCCGAATTTGAAAACTATATTTATGATACCCGAGATGCCGTAGATGAAACCGACGACACCCAATTTTCCGGGGCCATCTATTCTACCGTAGATCTGGAAATCTGCGGAAAAGG
>CAYLYC010000264.1:0-1016 GCA_964387715.1 uncultured Eubacteriales bacterium
GATTGTTCCGGCAAAGGGTTTCTATCATTTGCCCCAATTGATTGCTTATGGTTTGTTGCAAAGCGGTGCGTACCGAAGGGGAGCGGGCGGCTTCAATGCGGCTGATCACGTCTGCGCCGTAAGTCGCCTGTTCATTCAGTCGGGAAAGCGCATCCGCCTGGGTTGCGGTGGCTTTGTCGTATAAATAAACGGCGACGGTTGTGGTTCCAATGTCGATGCCACAGCTGTATCCCGACTCTGCTTTGGCTAAATGGGAAAGATCGGCCTCTCCCGGTGACGGTTGCTGGAAAACGGTCATATCCAAATACACGTCGCATTGACCGGCAGGAATCGCCATACAAGCAAACCGAACACCTTTCAGCAGTTCTTCGTCGGTCAAAAACTCGGTTTCTTGGTTTTTGGGGGGCAGAAATTCTCCCCGCATCACCATTTTGCAGTTGTGGCAAAGTTTTTGTCCGCCGCAAGGAGCGTGATGAAAAATGCCCATACGAACCAATGCCTGGTGAACAGTTTCCTCCGGCAGGGTGTGGATCTTGCGGATTTCTTCTCTGTTATGTACTGTAATAACCGGCATTTTCTCAACTCCTTAATCTTTTTCAGTATATCATATACCTATTTTAAAAACAATAGTATATTTGGACTTATCTGTCAAAAAATATTTGTAAAAAAAGATCAGGTGGGGTTAACAATGAGACGGATCATGCGCGGTTTTTTCAGCGGTTTTACAGCAACGGCCGTACTCCTTTCGGCGGTCATAATCTGTATCCTGTTCATGAGCAGAGCGGAGCAACAAACGAAATGGCTTGGATTTTCTGATAACAGTCCCTCAACCGTGTTTTCCCTTGACCCGGATGAGAAAACGGTCACCCTGTTTGGGCTGACCCTATGGCTGGAATAAATACCGTTACCCACAGCGTGTGGCGTATGCCACGGTTCCGTAAGGAAGTATGGTTTTGGAGAAAGAAAATCCTCCACAACTCGCCGAAAATCCTTGAAATACGGGAGTATTCCTGCGT
>CAYLYC010000265.1:0-1001 GCA_964387715.1 uncultured Eubacteriales bacterium
GCTCTTGGGGCAACCCCCACCGAAACCTTTTTCAAAGTGTCGGTCCCTGCCGCAAAAAGCGGTATTGCCGCCGCCGTTGTGCTGGGTGTCGGTCGTGCCATTGGTGAGGCAATGGCGGTTATGATGGTTGCGGGTAACGTAGCCAATATGCCCTCTCTCTTTGAGAGTGTCCGTTTTCTCACCACCGCCGTTGCCAGTGAAATGGCATATTCGAGCCCCGGCAGTTTGCAAAGAAACGCTTTATTCTCCATTGCCCTTGTGCTGTTCCTGTTTATTATGCTCATTAACGCTACGCTTAACTTCTTCCTCAAGCGAGATAAGGAGAAATAAGATGAACAAAAAAAGAAAAATGTATATTGCTCTCATGCGTGGCGCAATGATCGTTTGCACCGCACTCACAGCGGCACTTGTGCTGTTTCTTATGGGATATGTGCTAATCAACGGCATCCCCAATATCACTTGGGAACTGCTCTCCACCAAGCCCAGCTACTTAACCCGGCGAATCGGTATTTTGCCCGATATCCTGAACACGGTTTACATTGTACTTGCTACGCTGATTCTCGTACTGCCCCTGGGTGTTGGTGCGGCGATCTATCTGACCGAATACGCTAAAAACAAAAAATTGGTGGCTATGATCGAATATGCCGCCGAAACCCTTTCGGGCATTCCGTCCATCATTTACGGACTTGTGGGGATGCTGCTCTTTTCCAACAACTTCGGCACAAGTCTTCTTGCAGGGGCGCTGACATTGGTGATTATGAACTTACCTACCGTTATGAGAACCACCCAGGAGAGTTTAAAGACCGTTCCCCAGAGTTACCGTGAGGGTGCTTTCGGTCTGGGGGCAGGCAAATGGCGTGTGATCCGCACTGTAGTTTTGCCCGGATGTGTGGACGGGGTGATCACCGGCTGTATACTCTCTGTGGGGCGAATCCTCGGTGAGTCGGCGGCTCTACTCTTTACCGCAGGCTTTGCCCACACGCTAAACGGCATTGTAACGG